>NZ_VPAF01000017.1:0-68281 GCF_013419345.1 Acinetobacter sp. YH12086 | reverse complement strand
ACTGTGTTTCAGAAAGCTTCTTTGAATCGATATATTTCATCCGCAGATTATGCATGAATATTTAAAATTCTTCGGTACAAATAATCAGCAAGAGACTGTTCGTTTTTTGATTTATGAAAGAGGCTTATTATTTTTACAGATTGGCGGATTAAATATCATGTTCGACCTGTCTTTCATTGGCATATTATAATTTTAAAGTGATTGAGTTTTTAAATTACCGTTATTCAAACATAAAAAAGCCACCCAAAGGTGGCTTTTTTCATTCAGCGAACTGAATTATTCATCATCTTTTTTTGCTTCGTCAGTAGGAGGTAAGTCCTTGACCGCTTCCGCAATTAGACCAAACATATAGTTGCCATAAGCATTTGTTTTATCGTAATGGAAACGCAAACGTGGCGTAATACGTGTTTTGATACGACGGCTTAGTTCATGACGCAAGAAACCAGATGCTTTATTCAAGACATCTAAAGTCTCTTTATTTGCGGCTTCACTTTGCTCATCGCCTAGCTCACGACCCATTACAGTCACATAAACTTCGGCATATCCTAAGTCTGGGCTCACCTTCACGGCAGAGATGGTCACGAGACCACCTAAGCGTGGATCTTTCAGCTCCTGACGGATCAGTTCTGACAACTCACGTTGTACTGTATCCGCCATACGCTTCAGACGTTGACTACCCGCCATTAAAGACTCCGTTTAATCAATTGAACATCGTACACTTCGATCTTATCTTGTGCTTTGATGTCTTTATAGCCTTTCACCGCAAGACCACATTCCATACCGGCACGAACTTCTTCAACCACATCTTTGTAGCGACGAAGAGATTCAAGCTCGCCTTGGAATACCACCACGTCATCACGTAATACGCGAATCGGTTTATTACGGTGTAATGTACCTTCAAGTACCATACAACCTGCAGCAGCACCGAATTTACTTGAGTGGAACACTTCACGTACTTCAGCAACACCCAGAATTGTTTCACGGTGTTCAGGCGCTAATTTACCGCTCATCGCATCTTTCACATCATCAATTAATTGATAGATGATCGAGTAGTAACGAATGTCGATACCATCAGCATCAGCTTTTTGACGTGCAGTATTATCAGCACGTACGTTAAAGCCGAGAAGAACCGCTTCTGATGATTCAGCAAGTGTTACGTCAGACTCAGTGATCGCACCAACACCTGAACCAATAATACGTACTTTCACTTCATCAGTTGCAAGTTCAGCAAGTGCAACGTGTAATGCTTCCAAAGTACCACGTACGTCTGTTTTCAATACCACGTTGACAATAGGCACATCTTTCTTGCCCATAGACGCCATGATATTTTCAAGACGCATCGCAGATTGACGCTCAAGACGTTTTTGACGTTCACGATCCATACGCGCATCAGCAACTTCACGTGCTTTTTTCTCGTCATTTACAACAAGAACTTCATCACCCGCCATTGGCGCTTCTGGTAGACCCAAGATTTCCACAGGAATCGAAGGACCAGCAGATTTAATACGTTGACCATTTTCATCTGTCATCGCACGTACACGACCGTATGACGAACCTGCAAGAACAAGGTCACCCACTTTCAATGTACCGTTTTGAACAAGAATCGATGTTACCGCACCACGCCCTTTGTCTACACGTGCTTCAATTACAACACCTTGTGCTGCACCCTCTTCAGATGCTTTAAGCTCAAGAAGTTCGGCTTGAATTGAGATCAAGTCAAGAAGTTCGTCGATACCTGCACCGGTGTGCGCAGAAACCATTGCCACTGGAACGTCACCGCCCCATTGCTCAGGTACGATTTCTTTCGTCGTCAACTCATTCAATACGCGATCTGGATCAGCAGACTCTTTATCCATTTTATTGATAGCAACAATAATTGGCGTACCTGCTGCACGTGCATGGTCAATCGCTTCCGCAGTTTGTGGCATAACACCATCATCTGCTGCAACAACCAACACTACGATATCTGTAGATTTCGCACCACGTGAACGCATTGCAGTAAATGCTGCGTGTCCCGGTGTATCTAAGAAAGTAATAATACCTTTTTCAGTTTTCACATGGTAAGCACCAATATGCTGTGTGATACCACCTGCTTCACCTGCAGCCACTTTAGAGCGACGAATACGGTCAAGAAGTGATGTTTTACCATGGTCAACGTGACCCATAATTGTCACAACTGGCGGACGAGTGGTTTGGACACCACGCGCTTCTTCAGCTGCTTCAAGTAAGTTGTCTTCTGCTTGTGTATCCGAAACAAGTACTGGATTGTGACCCATTTCTTCAACAACAAGTGCTGCAATTTCTTGATCAATCGCTTGGTTTTGAGTAACCAATTCGCCCATTTTCATGAGTGATTTGATAACTTCGCGAACTTTAACCGCCATTTTCGCAGCCAAGTCAGCAACAACAATTGTTTCACCAATTTCAACATCATAAACTTGTTTTTTAACTGGTTTTTCAAAGCCATGCTTGTTCGCTTGACTTGTTTTCAAACCACGTTTATGTGAGTTATCACGGAAAGATTGCTCTTCGCCACGACGACCACCTTTTTTAGGTGAACGTGAATTGTTGGTATTGGTACCACGTTTAATTTCACGGTCTTCTTTCGCAAATGAATCTTCATATGCCTGACCTACAAGGCCGGCAGCAAGCGGAGAATCATCTACAACACGAATGGTCGCAGTAGTGTCTTCGTTAGAATACTTAGACGCCATTTGACGCATTTGCTCAAGCGTACGTTGTTGCGCTTCTTCAGCGGCTTTACGACGCGCCGCTTCTTCTACAGCTTTCAATTGTGCTGCTTGAGCTTCACGTGCTTTTTTCTGTTCTAGAGTTTCAACAGGTTTTGTAATTGGCTTGTTGTTTGACTTACGTTTTACAACAACCGCAGCTTTCGGTGTTTCTTGCTTCGCATGTTCTTGCTTCGCAGCAGCGCGCATTGCTTCTAAAGCTTGTTTCGCTTTAGATACTGGTTGTTGCTTCGGTTCTTCAGCTTTCGCTTCAACCTTAGGTTCCTGTTTACGTGCTTGTTGGTCAGCTTGTGCTTTCGCTAATGCTTCAGCTTTAATTTGCTCAGGATCCGGTTTAACAAATGTATGTTTCTTACGAACTTCTACATTAATCGTTTTTGCCTTGCCCGATGTACTCGCCACTTTAGCAGTACTGGTAGTTTTACGTTTCAACGTGATTTGTCCTGCATTGCCCGCATCCTGACCATGAACTTTTTTCAAATGGTTAACGAGGGCATTTTGTTGTTCAGTGGAGATAATATCGTCAGGTTTAGTTTGTGGTAAACCCGCATCACGAACCTGTTCCAGTAGCTTCTCAACTGGACGACCCACGCTGAGAGCTAACTCCTTAATCGACTTGTCCGTCATATATTACCTCCTAGTTAAACCATGATTCGCGCGCTTTCATAATAAGTTGACCTGCTTTTTCAGCACCTAAACCTTCGATATCAGAGATATCGTCAGTGGCTTGATCTGCAAGATCATCTACAGTTACCACACCGCGAGCGGCAAGCGCATATGCGATTTCTTTAGTCACGCCTTCCATTGCAGCAAGCTCTTCGCTTGGCTCTTGGATGTTTTCTTGTTGCTTCAATGCATCAGCCAATGCAATTTCTTTTGCACGACCTTGTAGCATTTCAACAGTTTCAGCATCAAGTTCGATCTCATCGAATGTTTCCGCAGGAACATACGCGATTTCTTCTAATGATGTGAAACCCATTTCAACTAACGCCATCGCTAAGTCTTCATCAATATCTAGACGTGTAACAAACATATCTAAATATTGTTGCGCTTCGTTTTGTTGGCGTGCGTGATATTCTTCTTCAAGCATCATATTGAGCTTGTAACCAGTCAATTCAGATGCTAAGCGTACGTTTTGACCTTGAGAGCCAATTGCACGTGCTAACTGATCACTCGTTGCAAAAATAATATCTGCAGTACGTTCTTCTTCATCAATCACGATACCTGATACATCAGCAGGCTCTAGAGCACTTGCAATGTACTGTGCCGCGTCATCAGACCAAACGACTACATCAATACGCTCACCATTTAACTCTGATTGAACTGCTTGGATACGTGTACCACGCATACCAATACATGCACCTACAGGATCAATACGGTGATCGTTTGTTTTCACAGCGATTTTAGCACGAACGCCAGGTTGGCGTGCAGCAGCCTTAATCTCAATAATTTCTTCAGCAATTTCAGGAATTTCTTTCTTCATCAATGCAATGAGCATTTCTGGTTTAGAACGAGAAAGTAATAACTGAGCACCACGGCCTTCACGGTTTACGTTAAACAAAATCGCGTTTACACGTTGTTTAGGACGTAGAATTTCTTTAGCGATCATTTCTTCACGCGCAAGATATGCTTCTGCATTGTCACCTAAATCAATAATAAAGCCATCTTTGGTTTGTTTTTTCACTTCACCGTAGATGAGTTCACCAACTTTAGATTCGTAAGCATCTGCAATTAGCGCACGCTCTGCTTCACGAATTTTTTGAACAATCACTTGTTTCGCAATTTGTGCCGCAATACGACCAAAATCAATCGATTCAACTTCAAGTTCACGGATATCCCCAATTGCCCATTTTGCAGGATCTACATCAGAGATCGCATCTTGGCATGCTGGCATTTCGTGATCTTCGTCGGCAACCACTTCCCATTGACGGAAAGTACGGTAATCACCAGTACGACGGTCGATTTCTACACGTAGACGAGCTTCTTCCGAGTGAGTTCCCTCGTAGAATTTCTTCTTAGTCGCTGCAACTAAAGCTTGTTCAAGCGCTTCAAAAATTGCATCACGACTTACACCTTTTTCGTTACTAACCGTTTCTACTACGGTAAGAATTTCACGAGCCATAAGTCACCTATTCGTTCAGATTCTTATTTATTAAATTAATCTTGGAAAACCAGATTTGCTTTATCAATATTGTGGCTGTCAATATCCAACACTTGTTGCTTTTCAACTTCAACCTGAATCATTTCGTTCTCAAGGTCTACGTTAACAAGTTTGGCTTGGAATTTACGACGATTATCTACAGCACTGATCAAACGCAAAGCGACTTGCTGACCAATGTATGCCGTCATTTGTTCCAATTTAAAGAACTGACGATCCCAACCTGGAGATGACACTTCTAATGCATATTCGCCTGAAATTGGATCATGTACATCCAACATCGCACCCACTTGCTGAGTGACACGAACACAGTCCTGCACGCCGATACCACGGCCTTGCTCAACTTCGCCATCTTCATTGATGACAGGTTCTGCATTTTCATCAACTTCACGGTCGATATAAATACGTAACAGTGAACGTTTTCCTTGAGGTTGGAAATCAATCCCCCAAAGTTCTACATCACATGCTTGCACCGCTGGGGCAATTAAGTCCTGAAGTGCTTGAGTTTTATTTGATAGCTTCATTTACTCTCGTCAAATTTGTGCGATTCGATGGTCGAAATGACCACTACAGACCAATGCGAAACTATAGTAGTAGTGAAACATGACGGTTTGACCAAAATACTGTCGACACTACACGATAGCCAATAAAAAAGGGCGTAAATCGCCCCATTATTACACAGAAAACCATAGTCCACTGTGCAAAAAGGCCCACCTAGTTGTGAGCCTCTTTTAGAAACTTGGTAGCGGGAGCTGGATTTGAACCAACGACCTTCGGGTTATGAGCCCGACGAGCTACCAGACTGCTCCATCCCGCATCAACATGCAAAAATTATATACAATTTCTTGGTCATTTTCAATCTAAAACAACCTGAAGAATTGCCCTACTGAGTTGCATCTCAGAGGATTGGTAGCGGGAGCTGGATTTGAACCAACGACCTTCGGGTTATGAGCCCGACGAGCTACCAGACTGCTCCATCCCGCATCAACATCACAATGACTTTCAGATAAACTGCTTATATAGATTGTGTGCTATATAAGATTGGTAGCGGGGGCTGGATTTGAACCAACGACCTTCGGGTTATGAGCCCGACGAGCTACCAGACTGCTCCACCCCGCATCAATATGCAAATAGTTTTCTCAGCTTTAAAAGCTGTCCATTTAAAAGTTTGCATCTTAAAAATAGAATTGATTGGTAGCGGGAGCTGGATTTGAACCAACGACCTTCGGGTTATGAGCCCGACGAGCTACCAGACTGCTCCATCCCGCATCAACAGAGTTTTGCTGCATACACCAACTTATGTTCTGGATTATAAGTTGGTGCGGAAGGGGGGACTTGAACCCCCACGCCCGAAAGCACTACCACCTCAAGGTAGCGTGTCTACCAATTCCACCACCACCGCAGCTGTGACGCATTCTAGTCGCAACACGTCAAAAAAGAAAGCGCTAAATAAATTATTCAGCGCTTTTTGGTGCAGTTGGCGAAGTTTCAGCCGATTTTACTGGCGCAGTCGGTACTGAAGAAATCGCATTCAGACTATAAGCATCTGTCGTTTGTTTCTTTGCAAACACAGCAAGTGTCAAGCTCGTAACGAAGAACAAAGCCGTTAAAATCGCAGTCAAACGGGTCATAAAGTTACCCGAACCCGATGCACCAAATACAGTTGCAGCACCGCCGCCACCAAAAGATGCACCCGCATCTGCGCCTTTACCATGCTGAACTAAAATCAGCACGATCATTAAAATCGCTAAGATAATATGTACCACCAGCACAAACGTATGCATGCTGAACTCCTAATTATTTTGTATTTGCAAATGCTTGAGCAATTTTATAAAACGACTCTGCATTTAATGATGCACCACCGACCAGCGCACCATTGATATCCGGACAGGCTGCCAACTCTACTGCATTTTCAGGTTTTACACTACCACCATAAAGAATCGCAGTATGAAGTCCCATTGGGGTGATTTGGCTTAAACCTTCACGAATTTTAGCGTGCATCGCTTGCGCATCTTCAGGTGACGCCGTTTTACCTGTGCCAATAGCCCAAATTGGCTCATAAGCAACCACAATTTGTTTCCACTGCTCTGCTTGTACAACAGCAGCAATATCACATATTTGTTGTAACACTACCTGTTCTGCTTGGCCGCTTTCACGTTGTTCTAAGCTTTCACCCACACAATAAATCACAGTTAAACCTGCGTTTAATGCATTTTTTACTTTTTCATTAATGATATGCGGTTGATCAGCAAAAATTTCACGGCGTTCTGAATGACCAATCAGTACAAATTCAACACCATAATCTTTTAATAGCTCAGCACTGAGCTCACCCGTATATGCGCCGGTACCTGCGAAGCGAGAAACGTCTTGTGCAACGGTTATGATGTTACGGCTTGCTTGTGCTAATTCATTTTGCACCGTGGTCAGAGCAATAGCTGTTGGTGCAACCCCAATATGACATGCCGCTTCAGCAATATTTTGTTCATCTAATAATTGCTTAAAATTCTTAAGAAGTGCGCCAGCATCGGCTTGCAATGGGTTCATTTTCCAGTTACCCACTACCCAAGGCGTAATCGTCGAACCCGACATATTTATCCCACATGACAAAGATGAAATCGGGCACATTCTACACGTAATTCATAATTTTGAAGATAAATTTCAACACATTTGCATCTTCGAAGCACACCAGTCATTCCAAGATCTTCACTTTTCTGTAAAAAAATTAAGCAGATTTAAGGACTGGTTCATGCTTTTTACCAATTCTTAGCTAGTGACAACACTTTAAGATATGGTATTTTTGTGCAACAAAAGTATAATTTTGCTATACCAATTATAAACAGACTGAAGCATAGGCAAGTAAAAGCATGACAGCAGTTCAAGGTTCTTCAAGATTTACGGGGTTTATTCGTCGCTTAGTTGACGAAGGGCATCTGTCTGCCGAAAAAATGCAAGCAGCGCTGCAAAATTCAAAAAAGGCTCATCAAGATATCGTGCCGCATTTGATTCAGGAATATCACCTTTCAGCACGCCTGATCGCAGAAACCATCTCGATAGAGTTCGGTGAACCGGTTTTTGATATTTCAACTTATGATACGTCTTTAATTATACGTGATGAATTTGAAGATAAACTCATTACCAAGCATCGTATTTTGCCTATTTTTAAACATGGCAATTTATTATTCGTTGCGATCAGTAATCCCACCAATATTGAAGCAGTGGATGCCATTCGATTTGGTAGTAAGCTGAATACTGAAACAATTATTGTTGAACATGACAAACTTGAAAAGTTAATTGAACAGAACTTTGCTGAAGAAAGTACTTTTGACTTTGATGATGACTTTGATCTTGATTTAGAACAGGAAACTATTGATCCAGCGAAAGAAGATGAAGATGAAGCAACGGGGGATGAAGCTCCGATTGTTAAATACATTAATAAGCTGCTAGTCGACGCAATTCGTATGGGTGCATCTGACTTACATTTTGAACCCTACGAAAAAACCTATCGCGTCCGCTACCGTGTCGATGGCGTGTTAAGAACAATTACAAATCCGCCCTTGCAGCTCGCTACACGACTCGCTTCACGTTTAAAAGTCATGTCACAAATGGACATCTCGGAAAAGCGTATACCTCAAGACGGTCGTATCAAGTTAAAGCTGTCAAAGAACAAAGCTATCGACTTCCGTGTGAACTCTTTACCGACATTGTTTGGTGAAAAACTTGTTCTACGTATCCTTGATCCATCTAGTGCGATGCTAGGGATTGATGCGTTGGGTTATGAACCGGATCAAAAAGAACTGTTCATGCAGGCTTTAGAAAAACCACAAGGCATGCTACTCATTACCGGTCCAACGGGTTCCGGTAAAACCGTATCTCTATATACAGGTTTAAATATTCTCAACCGTGAAGATACCAACATTTCAACGGCCGAAGACCCTGTGGAAATTAACTTAGAAGGCATCAATCAGGTCAACGTAAATAATAAAGTCGGCCTCACCTTCTCTGCAGCCTTAAAATCATTCTTACGTCAAGACCCTGATATTGTGATGGTCGGTGAGATTCGAGATTTAGAAACGGCTGAAATTGCCATTAAAGCAGCTCAAACGGGTCACATGGTGATGTCTACACTGCATACCAATAGTGCACCTGAAACACTTACACGCCTACGCAATATGGGCGTGCCTTCATTTAACATCGCGACATCCGTGAACCTTGTCATTGCGCAGCGACTTGCACGTCGCCTATGTTCACAATGTAAAGAAACCGTAGAGGTACCAAAACAAAGTCTACTGGAACTTGGTTTTACTGAAGACGATTTAAATACACCAGAATTTCAAATATACCAACCTGTTGGTTGTGCCGAATGCCGTGAAGGCTATAAAGGTCGTGTCGGTATATATGAAGTCATGAAAGTGACACCTGAAATTTCAAGAATTATTATGGAAGATGGCAATGCCTTACAAATTGCCGAAGCTTCAAATCAAGCAGGTTTTAACAATTTACGCCGTTCAGGCTTAATTAAGGTCATGCAGGGGGTGACTTCACTTCAAGAAGTCAATCGTGTGACCAGTGAGTAAGTGAATTAGTATTTAAAAATAAGGATAAATTCATGGCTGTAAAAAAAGCGCAGATGATGCCAACCTTCAGTTATGAAGGCGTGGATCGCAAAGGGGCGAAAATCAAAGGGGAAATGCCTTCGCGTAATATGGCTTTAGCCAAAGTCACTTTACGTAAGCAAGGCATTACCATCCGAACCATTCGAGAAAAACGTAAAAACATTCTCGAAGGCTTGATGAAAAAGAAAGTATCCACTTTGGATATCACGGTATTCACGCGCCAACTTGCAACTATGATGAAAGCCGGGGTACCGCTCGTTCAGGGCTTTGAGATCGTGGCAGAAGGCTTAGAAAACCCAGCCATGCGTGAAGTGGTTTTGGGGATTAAAGGTGAAGTTGAAGGCGGCAATACCTTTGCAGGTGCACTCCGTAAATATCCGCAGTATTTCGACAACCTATTTTGCTCTTTGGTTGAATCAGGCGAACAATCGGGTGCACTTGAAACCATGCTGGATCGTGTTGCCATTTATAAAGAAAAAAGTGAATTGCTTAAGCAAAAAATCAAAAAGGCCATGAAATACCCAGCCACAGTTATTGTGGTCGCGATAATTGTGACCATTATTTTGATGGTGAAAGTTGTACCCGTATTTGAAGGCCTTTTCAGTTCATTTGGTGCAGAACTGCCAGCTTTTACTAAGATGGTTGTCAATATGTCAAATTGGACTAAAGATTATTGGTTTATCATGCTCGTGGTTATTGCAATATTAATTGGTGGGTTTCTAGAAGCAAAAAAACGTAGCAAAGCGTTCCGAGACTTCTTAGACAAAGCTGCACTAAAAGCACCAATTTTTGGTGATTTGGTTTATAAAGCGATTATTGCCCGCTATAGCCGTACCTTGGCAACCACCTTTGCCGCAGGTGTACCTTTAATCGATGCACTAGAATCGACTGCAGGTGCAACCAACAACGTGGTCTATGAAACAGCGGTCATGAAAATTCGTGAAGATGTCGCGACTGGTCAGCAATTGCAATTCGCCATGCGTGTTACCGATAAATTTCCACCTATGGCAGTCCAAATGGTCGCTATTGGTGAAGAGTCTGGTGCTTTAGATGCCATGCTAGATAAAGTGGCGACACATTATGAGAATGAAGTAGATAATGCTGTAGATGGTTTAACCTCTATGATGGAACCCTTAATTATGGCCATTCTCGGGATTTTAGTAGGGGGGCTTGTTGTCGCAATGTACCTCCCAATCTTCCAAATGGGTTCAGTGGTTGGTTAAAACCAAGGAAAGGGAATATTTTGTTTACTGATTTTTTTAGCTACTTAATCAACAACCCAACTGCGATGTATATCGCAGTTGGGATTTTTAGTCTTTGCATCGGCAGTTTTTTGAATGTGGTGATTTACCGCACGCCGAAGATGATGGAACAAGAATGGCGCACGGATTGCCAACTGTTTTTACATCCAGACCAACCGATTATTGATGAAACAAAGATTACCCTGAGTACCCCTGCTTCAACCTGTCCAAAATGTAAAACGCCAATTCGTTGGTATCAAAACATTCCAGTCATCAGTTGGATCGTGTTACGCGGAAAATGTGGAAGTTGCAAAAACCCGATCAGTAGCCGTTATCCACTGATCGAATTACTCACCATGATCTGTGCGCTGATTGTTGTTGCAGTTTTTGGTCCAACCATCCAGATGCTGTTTGGTTTGGTGCTGACTTATGTATTGATTGCCTTAACATTTATTGACTTTGACACCCAACTTTTACCTGACCGTTATACCCTTCCTTTGGCTGCACTCGGGCTTGGCGTGAATAGCTATGCCATTTATACCTCTGCAACCTCAGCCATTTGGGGATATATCATCGGCTTCTTATGCCTATGGGTTGTTTACTATTTATTTAAAATCATCACTGGCAAAGAAGGTATGGGCTATGGTGACTTTAAGCTTTTAGCTGCCTTGGGTGCATGGATGGGCCCTTTCCTGCTTCCACTGATTGTATTACTCTCTTCACTGGTGGGTGCAATCATTGGCATTATTTTGCTCAAAGTCCGTAAAGAAAACCAACCTTTTGCATTTGGTCCCTATATTGCCATCGCCGGATGGATCGCCTTTTTATGGGGTGATCAAATTATGAAAATTTATTTGGGTCAGTAAGGTCGTTGTATGACATTTGTCTTGGGTTTAACAGGTGGTATCGGTAGCGGTAAATCTGCTGCAAGCAATTGGTTTGAACTCCAAGGCATTCAAGTCGTCGATGCTGATATCGTTGCACGGGAAGTTGTTGAACCGGGGCAACCCGCACTGAATCAAATTCAGCAACAATTTGGTGATTGGGTTTTACTTGCAAATGGCGAGTTAAATCGGCGTGCATTACGTGAACATATCTTTAAAGATCCTACAGCACGTCAAGCACTTGAAGCCATTACCCATCCAGCAATACGTCAATCCATTATCCAACAATTAAACGAAGCCACTAGCCCCTATGTCATCTTGGTTTCACCACTGTTATTTGAAACCAATCAACATGAATTGACCAATCACACCTTGCTGATTGATGCCACGGAACAATTGCAAATTCAGCGTGCATCACAGCGTGATGGTCAAAATATCGAACAAATCCAAAAAATTATTCACGTACAAATGCCACGTCAGGAAAAGCAAAAAATCGCCGATGATATCGTGCTGAATGATGGTCATTTAGATCATCTTTATGCACAGCTTCGACCCTTGCATCTCAAGTACTTAGCGCACGCTGAAAAAAGCTAAATAAAAAAGCAGTCTTACTCAGACTGCTTTTTTTGTTGTTCGAGTTGCTGCTCTAGACTATCCTTTCGTCCCAACCATTTCCACGGTTGAATCGCTCCAATCCCCATCCCGACCAATCCGCACACGATTGCAAAACTTAAAGGTTCATTTAGCAGCGGCACCGCTAAAATCGCAGCAATAAAAGGTGCCAAAGTTACGATGCTTCCGGCTTTAAATGCACCTAAGCGTTTTATTGCCTCTACATACGTTAAAGTCGCAATAATCACCACAAAAATACCGTGAAAGATGACTTGCCCAATGAGCTGCAGCGGCTCAGGATCGGACCAATGTTTAGGGAAAAATATTAGATAAATTGGCACAAATACCACGGCAGACCAAATCGCAACCCCTGCCATGGCATGCCAAGCAGAGAGCTTCCATTGCTTAAGCAATACCGTAAATATCCCCCACCAAATGGCACTGATAAAAAACAGCAAATCACCGAGACCAAACGCTACACCGGTTTCCACATACATCAAATAGCTCATTAAGCTAATAGCAGAGACCATAATCACTACACTGATCCATGTATGCTTATCGAGCGGCTGTTTGAAGATCAGAAACGCGGCTATGGCTGTACATAAGGGAATACAACCATTGAGAAAAATTGCAGCATGGGCCGCAGGAGCATAATGAAACGCACTATAGGCCGTTAAGCAATAGGTCACCCCGCCGAGCATGGCAAGGATAAAAGGCTCTTTCTTCCATAAAAAAGCCGTATCTTTTTTATAAATCAAAATTGGCATTAATATACAAAATGCCAAAGCAAACCGAAGTGCGGTAATGTCCCAAGCACTGATTCCCCAATTGGCGCTTAAACGTGCTGTTAAGGTGAATCCGCCCCAAATACACATGGTAATGAAAACATATAAATAACCTTGCTTTTGGGGAGACATCATTACTTCTATTTCAATTCATTATTACGTTGACGACATGCTTCATACAATGCCATACCGGTTGCGACACTGACATTTAAGCTTTGCAAGTTTCCAGCCATTGGAATATAAACAGTTTGATCACATTGCGCCTGCGTAATAGGACGCAAACCTGTATCTTCAGCGCCCATCACCACACATACACCCGTACCAGTAAAGTCAAATTTTTGAATCGGCAACGCTTTTTCATCTAGCATGGTGCCGACCACACGCACGTTAAAATCTTCTTTGATTTGAGCCAATGTACGTGCTAAGTTGGTCACCTGAATAAACTTCACTTTTTCAGCACCACCAGCAGCAACTTTGCGGGCTGTTGGGGTAAGCGTCGCTGAACGATCACGCGGTGCAATCACGGCTTCAACGCCCATAGCTGCCGCTGTACGGATACATGCACCAAGGTTATGTGGGTCTGTAATATGATCTAAAGCCAATAGCAACGCATTGGGATTGGCTTGTAATAAAGCCTCTAAATCTTTTTCGTTTAAGACTGGATGGGGGCGTACAGCCGCGACCACACCTTGATGGAACGGTTGTCCCGCAAGTTTTTCCAAACTATCACGGCTAGCTTTTTGAATGCTGACACCAAACGGTTCTGCCAACTCAAAAATACGTTTTAAACGCTGATCATCACGTCCTTTTAACGCAAATAAAGTTAATACGCGTTCTGGCTCAAGTTCCAGTAATGACTCCACTGAATGAACGCCATAATAATATTCCGGTTTCGCCATGAACGACCTCTAATTTGCAAACTTCGAAAACTTTTAAACAGGGTATGATCACCCAGCGCACAGCTTAGGTTATCAAAAAGAAAAATCCTGCAAAGCAAGCTTTACAGGATTTATGCTATGACACATAGTTTAACCGATTTGAAGTTAAAAAACTGTGCCTAAATGGATTGAATTATTAGCCTTCTAAGTGGCACACATAATCCAAGACTTCATCTGTTTCAATTTTAAAACGGCTATTACCTGGCACGTAGAATGATTGACCCGCACGGAATAGTTCGCTTTCTTCGCTATCAGCAATTTGAACACGACATTCACCTGAAATAATTTCCATACGTTCAGGTACATGGGTTTCAAAAGTCAGCGCTTGTTCAGTTGGAAGCAACACACCCAGTGTTTTCTTGGTTCCATCTTCAAATTGCACAGTGTGGCTGATACATAGACCGCCAAAATAAACATTTGATTTTTTGATGACTGATACATGATCAAACTGTGCTGACATGCGTTTTCTCCAGATAAAGCATATTTATAATATTTTGATCGAAGTAGTTTAATTGTGCTGCAAAAACTAATCAATCAGTGTTGAAAATTTTGAGATAGATAATTACAAAAATCTGAGAAGTGGATATGTCCCAATACCATCTCACTATCTTGACATTGAGAATCTAAAACAAACTGTACTTTTGTACAAAATACTTTTTTTATTTCATCCACTAAAGTCCTAGTTAGGGTCTATAGAAACGCTGCAAAATCATTTCACAGATATACATGGATAATGAATTATATGGACGGATTTAAGAGACCAAATCATGACGTTTTAAGGCAATAACACGTTAGATTAAATACAAGAATACATACACAAACGTGTTTTGTGAGAACTTAGCAAAATGTTGGATGGTTTAAGCTCACGTTATGCAAGATCATTTACTCTTTGCATCACTACACTGCGTGCTTACGGCAGATACGAAACTAATTTCTTATTAAACTGAAATTTAGGATAGAATTATGAGGTTTTTCGTCATCTTAAAATAAAACTTATCTTGTGACTAAAACAAAACTTAATTATCTTTAACTAGAACTTTTCGCAGCTCGGATGCGTGTATGCTGACACATTTAACTCTGATCAATTTTGCATTAGCCGACCATTTAGCCATCGACATTGAACAAGGCTTTAACGTCCTGACGGGTGAAACAGGTGCAGGTAAATCTTTGCTGCTAGACGCACTATCAGCATGTTTAGGTGAACGAACAGACACCAACTATGTGCGCTATGGATCAGACAAAGCCGATGTGACAGCGACCTTTAGCTACCAAGAGCACAGTCCTGAAGCACTGTGGCTCAAAGAACACGAACTAGATGATGAGTCTGGAGAAATTCATTTACGTCGCGTGATTTTTGCAACAGGTCGCAGCAAAGCATGGATTAATGGACGTCCGAGCAGCTTATCTGAGTTAAAAGAAATTGGCCGCTTATTGGTACAACTCTATAGCCAACACAGCCAACAACAACTCTTAGAACCGCCCTATCCAAAACATTGGCTAGATCGCTATTACAATTTTTATCAGCCGGCTCAAGCCGTTCGTGATGCCTATAGCAAGTGGCAAAAGGATATTCGACAGCACCAAGCAGCACTCGATGCCCAAGCCACACGTAAGCAACGGATAGAAACGCTTGAACTTCAATTAGAAGAACTTGAAGACCTTGTGCAAACGGACTACAAAGAAATCGAGCAAGAATTTGACCGTCTCAGTCATCATGAACATATCATGCAGGATTGTAGCTATGGTCTAAATGCCCTCGATGATGCCGAGCAAAATATCACTCAAGAAATGGGCGCGATCATTCGTCGAATTGAATCGCATGCAGGACGTAGTGAACAACTTTCTGAAATTTATACGTCGCTACTGAACGCTCAAAGTGAAATTGAAGATGCCACCGCAAATTTACGTCAGTTTATTGATCGTCAAAGTTTTGATCCTGAACGTATGGACGAATTAAATACCAAACTGGAAGTTTTTCATCGCTTAGCGCGTAAATATCGTACTCAGCCTGAAGATTTAAAACAAGAATACGAAGCATGGCAACTTGAGTTAGAGCAACTGCATCAGCTGGAAGATCCTGAAACGTTGGCAGAACAAGTGGAAGTGTCTCATCAAGACTTTTTAACCAAAGCACAGCATTTGGATGATATTCGTCGTGAAGCATCTACCCCATTGGCGAAGCAGTTGACTGAACAAGTGAAGCAGCTCGCGCTCCCAGAGGCTCATTTTGAATTTAAATTTGAGCCTCTAGAACAAGCTTCAAGTGAAGGTTTAAGCTTTATTCAGCTGTTATTCACAGCCAACAAAGGGATTCCTGCTCAGCCTCTAGCACGCGTGGCATCGGGGGGTGAATTGTCACGTATCGCCTTAGTCATGCAAGTGATGAATGCTGAAAAAACCGAATCCGAAGTGTTAGTCTTTGATGAAATTGATGTCGGGATCAGTGGCGGAACGGCAGAAATTGTGGGGCGTTTGTTGGCTGATTTGGCGCAGCATGTTCAAATTCTATGTATCACGCATCAAGCGCAAGTTGCAGCACAATCCGATCAGCACTTGTTGGTGAAAAAACGTCAAACGGATCCTGCAAGCAGTACCATTATCGAATTAGAAGAAGATGATCGGATCCAAGAGCTGGCTCGAATGACTGGTGGTGTGGAGATTAGTCAAACGACCTTACAACACGCAAAACAGTTGCGACAATTAAAATTTCAACATAGTTAATTTTTGATGCTTTCAAAAAAGCCTGTGTATTCAAAGTACACAGGCTTTTTTCTTAAATACACTATTTGACAATCCCCTGATACACAAAGGCTTTCGAGCCTAAGCTATAGCGTAAATATTTATACTGCGGCTGATGTTGTTGATTGAGTAACATAACATCCACGTGTTTCGGACTGATTTTGAGATATTCATTACCGCTACGACGATCGGTTTCATAATGGCAGTCATAATCTACCGAGATTTGATCTAGTTTCTTTTGCTTAGTTTGAAATACATAAGATTTAAGTAACTGTTTTGGTCCAACTTCAACAGCTCTTAGATGATGTAGTCCACTGCAATTATCACCTTTATAATAACTCTTCACCAAATATACGGTTTTATTTTGGATGTTGATCGGCAAAATTTGATTGATATAGCCTGAGTCAAATTGATCTAAATGTTGCGTTTTTCCCGTTGCATATTGCACATAGCTGCTCCACTCCCCCATGGTGCCTCCACCAGACACATCAAAACTATAAAATTTAAGTTTTTTATCTGGTGAATATTGCACATGAACAAAACCTTGCTTTTCGAGTTGCGTAAATCCGTAGTGAAAACTGCTCGGATCTGCCGCAATGACATCCACAATTTCACGTTCTATCGCTTCATTGACCTCATAAAAATTTAAGTTTTTATATTTTTTAATTACTTGAGATTCATGTTTTTGTAAGTCAGCAATTCCTGCAAAGCCCGAAATAGGTAGGCTTACACAGAGTGCCATCCCTATTATTTTTGAATAATGTGTCATTGTTTTACCCTCAGTTTATCCTGCTATTTTAAGCAATATCAGTCATCCATCACGTATATCTTCTCCTCGCTTTTGTACTGCTGTTGTTCAAATCACCTGTCATCGCTTTACAATTCACCGTATTGTAGACCTGCCTGCACGATGAAGATATTTATCTTGCCCCTCACCGGTCGAGCATGACAAATATTGAATTTGCAGAAAAACTCATTGTTGAAAACTTGTGAGTCTAGTATGTTGATAAATACAACGTTATTCGAATGCAATTCACCCCAAGAATCAAACTTACCCCAATAAGGAGAAGCCATTAGGTGACTAAACAATACCTCACACACCGCTGCCTGATTGCTCCACCCGAAATGAACGATGAATTCTTTGCCAATACGGTGATTTATTTAGCGCGACATGATGAAGATGGCGCTCAAGGCATCATTATTAATCGTCCTTCGGGCTTGCAGATCAAAGAACTATTGAATGATTTGGAAATTGAGGCAGATAATGTGCATCCTCATGAAGTGTTGCAAGGTGGTCCTTTGCGCCCAGAGGCAGGTTTTGTTCTTCATACCGGTCAACCGACATGGCATTCGTCTATTGCTGTAGGTGAAAATGTCTGCATTACCACGTCTAAAGATATTTTAGATGCGATTGCACACAATGAAGGTGTGGGTCGTTATCAGGTGGCTCTAGGCTATGCCAGTTGGGGTAAAAGCCAATTAGAAGAAGAAATTGCTCGGGGTGATTGGCTCATTTGTGACTCAGACATGGATTTAATATTTAACTTACCTTATGACGACCGCTGGGACGCTGCCTATAAAAAAATGGGCGTAGACCGCATGTGGTTATCATCTGAGATTGGACATGCCTGATTTACCACAATATCAAATGATTATGGCCTTTGACTTTGGCACACAAAAAACAGGAATGGCTGTTGGACAAGCCCTGATTGAAAGTGCAAATCCCCTACCACTCTTTCCCATGAAAGATGGCATTCCCAATTGGGATAATCTACTCAAGATTGTGAAACAGTATCAGCCGGATTTGTTCATCGTGGGTCTACCACTCAATATGGATGATAGCGAATCTGAGCTCTCCACACGTGCGCGTAAATTTGCACGACGTCTTCGCCACCAAACCAATATTGAAACCTTAATGGTCGATGAACGCTTAACTACGCGTGAAGCGCGTGATGAATTAGATCATTATCAAGCCCAAGGCCGTGCGAAGAATCTTTCTGCCGACAGCCTTGCTGCAGCATTGTTTATTGAAAGTTGGTATCGGAATCCAGTCGGGCTAAAACCTTAAGCGCTTTCAACAAACAGGCAAATAAAAAAGCATCCAAAAGAGGATGCTTTTTTATGCGCAAGATTGATCACTCAATGCTGCGCAAATGAAATGATTGGGGATAACTTAGTTTTTATCCACAATATGAATCGTAGTGGTTCGACCCGCGACAAAAGCCAACTGATCATGCGGCACTTCATCCAGTACAATTTTCACTGGTACACGCTGTGCCAAACGGACCCAACTAAAGGTTGGATTAACATTAGCAAGCAAACCATCAGTCGATGTACGTTCACGGTCTTCAATCCCTGTTGCAACGCCTTGTACATGGCCTTTATAAACTTCAGAACTTCCCATCAGTTGGATTGTTGCAGGTGCGCCAACATAGATTTTATCCAGTTTGGTTTCTTCAAAATATCCCACAACATACAATTGTTGACGGTCAATTAAGGCCGCTACGGCTTGACCTACTTTGACATAATTCCCCGCTTTGAGTTCAAAGTTAGACAAAGTTCCATCTGTTGGGGCAACCACTTCCGAACGTTTTAAATTCAACTCAGCCAAATGCAAACTGCTATTCGCTGCTTCAATTAGGGCTTTTTGCTGCACCACACTGGCTTTGGCTTGTTCAATCGCGGCCTGAGTTTGCTCATGTTCTGCATGGGATTGATCACGTACTGCAAACATTTGATCTTGTTCTTGTTTTGAAATCGCACCGTCCATCAAACTTGCATAACGATTTGCATTTTTATCTGCAAGATTGATATTGGCTTGTGACTTCACTAGATTTGCTTTGGCTTCAGAAAGCTGTGCTTCAGCCCCTGCTAGTCCTGCTTTGGCTTTCGCCAAGTCAGATTTGGCTTGCTCAACATCCAACGCTTGACGTGCCACATCTATACGAAATAACACTTGGCCTTTTTTCACTTGTTGGTTGTCTTGAACCAAAACGTCTGTGACTAAACCCGAAACATCCGATGACACTTGAATCACATCACCACGTACACGCCCATCTCGCGTCCATGGTTCCGAATTGTAATAGTCCCAAATATGTTTCAGCGCAAGTAATGCGCCGCATAGCACGATTATCAACAATACAGGCCGAACATATTTTCGGACATTCAAATTGGTCATACGATTACCTCAATCATTTCATTTTTTTAGGGGCTTAGAACTGGCAGAAAATAAAGATTTCATGCACCAGCCAAAGCAACATTACAAATACACCCAAATAAAAAATATTGGGCATCGGCACCCAATCTTGCGCCATCCATCGGTCAAGCAAACGCATGATGACCCGCAATAACAGATAGGCCAATACCGCTTGAATCAATAGAATGGGCACATAGACGCCATACACATTTAGCTCACCCATGTTGTGCCTCGACCTGTAAATGATTTGGAATCTGCTGTGTTAGGACATGACACAAACTGCTTTGAATATTGTTCAGTGAATACTGAATTCGATGCATAACATCGTCGTTTTCCACACCCTGAACGGCCTGATTCAATCGTTGAATTCGCTCTACAATTTGCTGTTTCAAGCTCATAGACACATTCTTTTGCCCTTGTTCCATGGCCCGAAAATAGTCATCTAAATCTTGTTGTAACTCTTCGAGTTCGCTGAGCAGTGCATCATTCGGATCGAGTTTATTCATCAGTTCTTGCAAGCGGGTCAAATCAATCACCGCACTGGCTTCCACCAAAGCCCACTCGATCTGTTGTTTCAAGTTCCCTGATTGCACCATTTTGCTATTTAGGATGCCGATTCGGTCCAACATACTGCGTAAATGCACCCGAAACGGTAAGCCGTATGGCAGATATAAAGCCTGACGCAGTGCCTTGTAATGCTGTGAAAGTATGCGTTGGGCCGTCATATCTGGTGACATCGCACGCACTAAATGAATAATAAACACCGAAATAATGGGTCCCAAAACCGTCCCAATCGATGCATCAAAGAAAAACACCTGATCAAGGCTAAAGCGGTTTTGAAAATTCAACCCCATGATGGTCCCCATCAAAAGCGGCAAGCTGATCCCAATCAAAGGCGGATGTAAAAACAGCATCAGACAGAACATCACAAACGGTGCTAGCACCACGATCAACTGCCAAAAGGCGGTCACATGCGGAAAAATGCCATAGGCGTAGATGAACACCATGAACGCCGCATACATATTGGCGCGAATAAACATTTTCAATGCAGGAACAGGATTATCCATTGCCGTTAAAATACAAGCACTGATCGCAGCCATTTCAGCCATCATAAATCCAGCTTTCCAACCACTAACGATCCAAAAACCCGTAGAAATTAAAATAATCAAACATGCAGACACCCCGCCACGAATAGCACCCCCCGCATCTCGGTGCAAAGTCGGATAATGACTATTGCTCAAGGCGGTCAGTGTGGTTGGTAAAGTGGAGTCGCCTTGCTGTACCCGCTGCCAAAGCAGACGAATCGCACGAATATTCTGAATAAAATGGCGAATATCCATTTTTAGACTGCCCAAAATCACCTGCTGTGATGGCAATGCCTGTGCCTGAATCTGTTGAAAATCTTGCTCAAACTGTTCAGGCAATTGATTAAGTTTACTTTCCTCAATCTGATGTTGATCTAATAAAAACGCGGCAATATGTTCATGGGCTTGCTTGAGTGCCGTCCGATAATGTATGTCCAGACCGTCTAATTGTTTCATCCGTTCAGACATGGCCACCAAGTTACTGACCAACAAACTCAACTGATGCAAGATTTCCTGCAATGGACGTGTCATACCTTTTAAGGTGGATTTTTCATAAGACAAATGCACCGCCATGACATGTATATCCGCGATATCTCGTGCAATATTGCCGAGATTTTTTGAATAATTTTCTAGTTCGGCAGGCTCTAATAAAATCTGATCAAAAATTTCTTTGGTATCGGCAAAGGTTTTACTCACCCGTGTTTCGACTGCAGGGCCAATATGCATTGGAAATAATGTCGTAGTCACGATGGCACTACATACCACACCCACCGTAATTTCGAGAAAACGCCCCAAAGCCATATCGAAGATCGAAGCGGTATCAATAAAATACACCACGTTAAAACAGATAATGACCGTGGTATAACCCGCCAACATGGAAACATAACTACGAGGCGTACGGTCTAGCAGTGACAAATACAGGCAAAACCCAACCCAAACCGCCAAAAAAACTGTAAACAGTACTGGCATATGAATAAGATGTGGCAGTGCCACCACTGACACAGCCGCCCCTAAGAATGTTCCTAATACACGATACAAACTTTTTGAAGACGTCATCCCTGAATATGGATTCGCGATCACGAAAACGGTGCCAATTGCCCAAATCGGATAAGCCAAATTCAGTACAAAGGCCACATACAATGCCAACATGCCCGCGATGAACGTTTTGGTCGCAAAAATCCAGTCCATTTTATTGGGCCGAAAAGCGAGTATTTGTTTCGTCAGCAGCATGATTGATCTCGTCGGTTTGCTTCTTTTTAGTGAAAACGGCCTCGTATCGAATGCTTAAACATTCGACAGCACAACCTGTATCACGGCACAGGAATGACTAGAAATTTCAATAAGTAAAGAAGCGATTCAAATCGTGTTTCAAACCATTTGAATACAAAAAGTAATGTGCAACATTGCCTGCGCATCGAAAAAATTGGCAATATTTATTCAATATAGGATATTTTCACAACAATTTTGCTAAAAAAACAAATTAAAGTCAATATTAATATCTTATTTTGATAATTGACCCATATTTTAAATGCGTATTTCAATTTTTTATTATGCTTTTATCAGAATAACCCAAGAAACCCTGTGATATTTCAGATTTGTTTCATTTTCAATGTAGAAAAGCGCAACATCAGGCCGAGCAATTTGTTATAAAGTAACTTAACGATTCATTTTTATTGTGACCAAGCAGGTTCTTATGGCGCTTTCCAGTTTTGGTAAAATTCTCACCGTACTCGACTTATTTTCAGTTGCTCGTCCCATCATCAATGTCGACATTATTAGTGAAGAATTAGGCTTATCTAAACCAACGAGCTATCGCTATTTAAAAGAACTGGTTTCTGCTGAATTATTGCAGCGCCTCAGTGGGACTTCTGGCGATTACACACTGGGTTCAAAAATTGCTGTGCTTGATTTTATTTCTCGCACCACCGATCCATTGGTGCAAATTAGCATTCCCTTCATGAAAGAAATTGTGGAACGCACAGAGTCTTGTTGCTTATTGACGCATCTGAATATCGACTCATGTATTGATGTACATCATGAACTTTATAAGGACTATACTGCCTTGGCATATGGTCGAGGTAGCCCACGTCCAATGTACAAAGGCTCATCGTCTAAAGTGATTTTGTCGCAGTTACCTAAGCAACGGATTTTAGATTATTACCACCGTTTTGCGGACGAGTTATCTCAAGTTGGTTTTGCGCATAATGAAGAAGAATTTATGCAGCAAATGAAAAAGATTAAAAAGCAGGGTTATTATTTTTCCAATGGTGAAGTTGACCCGAATATGTCGAGCCTATCGATTCCGATTAAATTTTCCAGTAAAGAACCCCCGCTTGCTTTGACCCTATTGGCGTCTAAAAATCGTTTTGAATTTATGAATTTTCAAAAAGTCGTAGAAATGATGCAAGACTGTACAGCGCGTATTGAGAAAAAATACAGCAGTATGATGGAAGAATCGGACGCCATTTAAATCTGATCAGTTTGCACACAACTGATGCAATGTTGTAAAGATGATATTTAATTAATCTGATAAATTTATATTATTAATTGAATTTATTAATTATAAATATTAGATAAATTATCATAATATGATTATTGTTCTTTAGCAGTCATCTCAACCATGTGTTCCATGATTTCAGTTGATTGTCGCTATACTCTTCCTCAGAGAAAGAAAAAAGCTCATCTAGATATGGGCTTTTTTTACGGCTGTTGATCATAGAAATAACGAAAGGTTAAATTCACCCTCGGCTCGGTCACTTTCATCGACTTCATTAGGGCATGTTTCCAATACCGTTGGGTTTTCCCACGCATCACAATCAACTGTCCACTTTGCAGTAAAAGCTGTACTTTCTCTTGAGTGCTTTTATGTTTAAAGCAAAACTTTCGGCTTGCGCCAAAACTCAAAGATGCGATCACCACCTGCTGTGTGGGTGAAAGCAAAGATGGCTCATCATCACTATGCCACCCCACCGCTTGCGTACCATTTTCGTATAAATTGGCCAAACAGGAATTAAACGTCTGACCCACCCGTTGCTCAATATGTTGCTTTAAGCGCAGTAAAGCTGGATTCCAGATCAATGCCTGCTTTTGCATGCCTGAATAGTGATACTCATAATGAGCATCTCCATACCAAACCACTTTTCGTTCCGTTTGAAAATACTGTCCATGCAAAATGACTTCATCATGCTGCCAAGCCAACTGCGTGAGGAAATAGCGTAAATATTTTTCACTCTCTTCGGCGTTGAAGATCAATCCATAATCTTCAACTTCACCATCATAGGGCAGCAGGTTTGCATGCGGTTCAGGCGCAAATAATTCAAAATTCATCGGTTCAACTCAACACTGTTTGGCGCAGCACCATGATGCTGATGTCGTGAGCACATTTAAAAAATATCTTAGCCGAAAAACTCTCGTCACAAATCAAAACATTGTCATTACTTGTCGCATAGAATTTTCAGTCTTAGACTAAAGCTCATATTCACAATAAAAATAATTGCTTATGAACCTGTGGCAGCTTTTCCAAAAATTACGTCCATTCGTACAGCCATACCGCTGGCTGGTGGTCGTGACGCTGATCTTGACCTTAATTGGCTCACTCACGGCACAGGTGAATGCCCTGACACTCAAATATGCCGTAGACAGCATCAATCAGCTTTTACAACAAGGCCTTGGTCTAGCCAATGGTTGGCATATATTAATCACCATCACCGTAGTCTTACTAGGAAAAGAAGTCATCAATGCCATCGTGCAATTTGGACAAAAATCGTTTGGTGAAAAATTACGTATTTTAATTTCTCAGGATTTGTCCCAAGGCATTATTGAAAAATTTATCACCTATCGATTGGCATTCTTCGATCAACAAGACAACCAAGCAGGCAAACTCCAAACTCGAATTGATCGGGGGGTTAGCTCGCTCACACGACTGGTTCAAATCTTTTTTATTGATATTTTACCGCTATTTACCAGTGCTATTATTGCACTGGGCTTAATGTATTATGCCAATGTTTGGGTTGGCGTGGTGGCCACAATTATTGTGCCGATTTATTTTTGGCTAACTTTCAAACAATCACAAAAACTGGCAGGCAAACGCCGTGCCCTACGCGATAATTTTGAAAAGAAAAATCAGGGTATTCTGAGTATTATCAACTCGATAACGGTCATTAAATCTTTTAACAAAGAAGCCGTCGAATCGAAAAAGCAATTAAATCTGCAAAAGTCACTGACTGAAAACCAAATGCAGACACGGCAAACCAGTTATATCTTTGACGGACTCAAAACCTTTATTGAACAGGTCGGTGTGGTACTGATCATCATTCTAACAGCCTATTTTGTTTTGGATGGGCAAATGAGTATCGGGATGATTATGTATCACGTGTTGTTATTTAATAATGTCTCTGCCCCGATTCGCTCGCTGCATCGTATCTATGATGAAATTAACTCTGCGATGATTTATTCGGAAAGCTTCTTTAACATCTTAGAAGCGGATCATGAAATTGAAACCAGTGGCACTGCTCAACCTCCGATTCAAGGTCAGTTTGAATTAAGCAATGTCGACTTTAGCTATCCCAATGGTTTTCAGGCATTGCACCGCATCAACATGACCATCCAACCGAACAAAATCACCGCCTTGGTTGGTTTATCTGGGGCTGGAAAATCGACATTAATTAGCTTACTGGATAAGTTTTATCATCCTCAAGCGGGCAATATCAAACTCGATGGCATCGATTTAGAACAGATTGATACGCAGTATTTACGTGAAAATATTGGTTTGGTTTTACAAAAAAATCATATTTTCCCAGGTTCAATTTTTGAAAATATTCGCTATGGAAAAAGTACAGCCACAGAGCAAGAAGTCTTTGATGCAGCACGGAAAGCCTCGATCCATGATCAGATCTTAAAACTGCCGCATGCCTATGAAGCCGATGCCTTACTGCTCTCAGGTGGACAGCAACAGCGTATTGCCTTGGCACGTATGTTCCTAAAAAATCCGCCGATTATTTTCTTAGATGAACCGACTGCAAGTTTAGATGCTATCGCGGCTGAACAAATTAAAAATAGTCTGGATCAAATTAAACAAGGGCGTACCGTCATCATGATTTCACATAGTTTGTCGCAAATTATCGATGCCGATTACACCTATGTGATGAAAGACGGACAAATCGTAGAACACGGGGAGCATCATGATTTGTACCATCAAGAAGGTGCTTATAAGCAAATCTTCGATGCGATGGCGAAAAGTTTAAATATTGACAAAATTGCCCGTACTTTTGAAGAAGACGAAGAAACACATAGTTAATTTAGACCGAAAAAAGCCCATCATTTGATGGGCTTCGTTCATCTTGATGTTAATCAATTAACGCTGAACTTTTTGCTCAATTTCTTCAACACTGGTGTGACGGACATCTAGACCTTTCACCATATAAATCACTTGTTCAGAGATATTTCGTGCATGGTCACCAATACGTTCAAGTGAACGCAGCACCCAAAGTACATTCATGACTCGAGTAATGTGCCGTGGATCTTCTATCATATACGTCATGAGGGTACGGGTTGCCGATTGGTACTCACGGTCAATATCGGCATCGGCCAAAAGGACACGTAAAGCCTGATCTACATCCAAACGTGCAAAGGCATCAAGCGCATCATGAATCATCACGCGGACTTGGTTGCCAATATGACGTGTTTCCATATAGCCACGCGGTGAACCACCCTCTTCACACAAGCTTTGTGCAATACGGGCAATTTTTGCCGCTTCATCACCAATCCGTTCTAAATCGGTGTTGGCTTTCGACATCGCAATCACCATGCGTAGATCAATCGCAGCAGGATGACGACGTGCCAAAATTAGGGTAAGCGCTTCATCAATTTCAGTTTCCATACGGTTCACCGTATTGTCTTGAAATTGAACATCGATCGCCATCGTTGCATCCGTATCCAATAAGGCATGAATGGCATTTGCAACCTGCTGCTCCACCAAACCACCCATGGTCATAAATTTGGTATGCACATCCTGCAATTCTTCATTGAATTGCGAAGAAATGTGATGGTTTAAAACAGGATTATTAGGCAAAGCGAGTCTCCACTACAACGTGAATCGGCAGATTTTAGTGCCATATTAAAGCATATTGATTGTGAAACTTTTATGACCATGGATTATTTCTTTAGTAAGATCGATGGCTGATTTTTCTGATCGACCAACCACGCATTCATTTCCACTAAATCAGCTTCTGTTAATTTCCCAACTGAGGCTTTAAGTTGTAGAACATGAATTAAATAATCGTACTTGGAATTTAAATAATCTTGACGGGCTGAGAAGGCATTACGCTGTGCCAGTAGCACATCAACCATAGTTTTCAGACCTTCTTGGTACTGAGCTTGTGACGCCAAAGACACTTGCGCGGAAGAATCCATCGCGGCTTTACGTGCCTGTAATTTACTTTGATCCATTTCGACTTGCATATAAGATTTTTTTACATCGGTTTGTGCTTTTCGAATTGCTGCATCCACCTGTGCTTGGCTTTTCTCAACATTGATCGCCGCTTGCTTAATGGATTTCTGTGTCCGTCCACCATTAAACACATTCCAGTTCATTTCAATCCCCACCTGATCAAATTGACCATCTTGCGACATGATGGATTGTGGACTTTGCTTGTTATACCCATAGGTCCCTACCGCTTCAATCTGAGGATATAAAGCGGCTTTTTCGACACGTTTACCATCTTCCGCATAACGTTGTTGCATACGCGCTTGTAAAATACCTAGGTTCTGCTCCTGAGCCAGTTCTTCCCACGCTTGTACATTGTTTGGAATCGGTTTTTCAAACTGAAAATCTTCACGTAACACCGCCAAATTTTCTCGATATGGCCCAATCAACTGTTGTAATTGTTCCTGCGCCAAAACCAATTGAACATTGGTTGCCATGCGGTTGGCCCGAGCATTTTGATATTGAGCATTGGCTTCGCTGACATCACTTTTTGCCACCAAGCCTTCTTTTAATTTAGCATTCATCATGCGTAGCTGTTCCGATAGCGCCTGTTCTTCTTGTAAGTTGGCAACCGTCAATGCTTGCTGACGTAGGACATTAAAATAAGCTTCAGAGACATTTAAAATATGATCTTGTTTTTGAATCCGCAGATTGATTTCACTTAAATTAATCGAGGTCTTGACTTGCTTCAGCCCTTCCCATGCATCCCAACGAAAAATGGGCTGACGAGCAGTGAGCGCAATTTGTCTTGTTGTGGTGCTGTCTGGCATAATCAGCCCGGCTTGAGCGCCGCTTTGGTTGGAATTTTGATTTTTTCGAGTCACATTCCCAGAGATTGTTACCGTCGGGAGTAAGTTCCCATTGGCAATCCCCAAATTCAATTTATCCGCTTCATATTGTAGTTTATTGGCTTGCCAATTGGGGTCTTCTTGTTTTGCACGTTCATAAGCTTGCACAAGATCTAGCGCACACGCCCATTGACTCGTGAAAAGCAAACAAAGACCCACCACAACTTTTTTGTTCATTTTTTTTGTAAATTCCTAATATTCAAATGCCCGAGATTGAATATTCAAGCCTAAAACTAAGCAGATACTAATCATATCCTTGCAAATTTCCGTATGATTTTTATTAATTTTTTATATCAAATGCGACAAAACCGGATAATTTCAGTCGTTTTCGGACACTACTCACAACGCTATAACAAAGAACTGTACAATAGTACACATATTGCACGTGTTTCATCTATAAAATAGTCGACATTCCATCGGACAATACCACTTCTATAGCGCATCGAGTTCCTGTGTCAAAATTTTTTCAGCTGCCTGCAAAGTTTAGTGCAATGTTTTTATGTTTCAGTATGTTGAATGGATGCCAACAACAGCCTGAACCTCAACCTGCACCAGAGTTTCCCAATAATAAGACTGTTCAAAAAGAAGCAGTCGATTTGTCTTTGCTGTGCAGAAAACTTGAAAAAAACATGCTGGAAATAGACGATCAACGAACAACTTTCGCTTTAGAACAAATCAACCAAGATCTCAAAGTCTGCTTACCGCTATTAAAAGCGGACGAACAAAAAAAATTACTGCGTTTGTCCAATCAAATGTATCGCAACTTTTTACATGTTGAACGTACAGCTCAACAGCAAATGGCATTCGAACAATTTGCCTTTGATATGGCTCAGCATCCCACCATTCAACAAAATCATTATGAGCAGCTCACTGCCCGAGATCAGTATTTACTGAAACATAAAGGCCAAGCTTATGTGGAGTTGTTCGATGCAGGTGAAGGACAATTACGCTATCGCCGCAGTCCTGAATATTTAGCCAAAATTTTTGCGCCTTATATGGAAGAATCTGAGCAAGTCTTTATTGAAAAACTGGCTGAACAAAATGCACAACCTGCCTTGCTGCAACAAAGTTTAGCCATTGAGCCACAAGAGATTGCGACACGTGCAATTTTTTGGGAAGACTATCTCAAACAATATCCAGATAGCCCCTACAAAAAAGATGCACAACAATTGCTATATCAATATAGCAAATTGTTATTTATTGGTTCGGCACATAGTCCCGTTTCTAATGATTTTTCAGACCGCCTCAGTATTCAAGCCAGTTCTTTAGAAGAAATTGAACGCTTGGCTCAATTAAAAAACTCCAAATTGGCAGATCAGGCGCGTTTATTTTTAAAATTATTAGATCAAAATACTGCTGCATCTAATCAGCGATCAGAAGCGCAGCTGTTGAATTTAATTGGTGTCCGTAATCCTGATCCGCATTATAAGAAAGACTGTTTTAGTGACGCCATCTGTGTAAATCAGTCCTCTATTTAGCCAATGCAAGTTCAATTGCACACGGACCTAGCCAAAATTCTGCACTGCAAAATCGATGAAAAATAACACTGTTTTAAAACAGCCTTCATGCTAATATCCGCACAAAGCTTGACGGAGCGCAGGTAATTTCCTGCTGAGATCATCTAAATTTAGTTCGCTAAATTTAAGGATGAGTACCGTTGAACCTGATCAGGTTAATACCTGCGTAGGAATCAAGCCATCTAAAAACTTAAGCCCTTCTTATCTCTTGGTTTTACGCCTTTATTTTCAGGTGAATCCATCAGATAAACTGCCACGTTTTTGGTCGTGCTTGATTCGTTGATGTCATTCACAAGGATCATTGCAATGAACCAATTAACGAATCTCACCGCTTCAGATCGCGCTGCTCAACATGAACAAGATGCTAAAGATCTCAATCGTATTCTCCCCGCGTCAAAAAAAGTCTATATCCAAGGCTCACGTCCAGATATTCGCGTACCAATGCGTGAGATCAGCCTTACAGATACGCCTACAGGTCTGGGTGGAGAAAAAAATCTACCGATTATGGTCTATGACACCTCTGGTGCTTATACCGACCCCAATATTCAAATTGACCTGAATCAAGGTCTACCTAATGTCCGTGAATCTTGGATTGAGTCTCGAAATGATACGGAAATACTCGATACCTTAACTTCAAAATTTGGACAAGAGCGTCTTCGAGATATTCGTACTGCAGAGATTCGTTTTGCGCATATTTCAAAACCCCGTCGCGCTCGTCGTGGACACAATGTCTCTCAAATGCACTATGCCAAACAAGGCATCATCACCCCTGAAATGGAATACATTGCGATTCGTGAAAATCAGCGCCAGCGTGAAGGTGTTGATATGCGCCAACATGCCGGTCAAAATTTTGGCGCACGCAATTTAACTGAAATCACCCCAGAATTTGTACGTCAAGAAGTGGCTGAAGGTCGTGCCATTATCCCTGCCAACATTAACCACCCTGAATGTGAACCGATGATTATTGGTCGTAACTTCTTGGTGAAAATCAATGCCAACATTGGTAACTCAGCACTTGGTTCAAGCATTGATGAAGAAGTGGCAAAAATGACTTGGGCAACTCGTTGGGGCGCTGACACCATCATGGATTTATCGACAGGTAAAAATATCCATGAGACCCGCGAATGGATTATTCGCAACTCCCCTGTACCGATTGGCACCGTGCCGATTTACCAAGCTTTGGAAAAAGTTGATGGTGTTGCAGAGGACTTAACCTGGGAAATTTTCAAAGACACACTGATTGAACAAGCCGAGCAAGGTGTCGATTACTTTACGATTCACGCAGGCGTGCTGCTTCGTTATGTTCCACTCACCGCCAACCGTTTAACTGGGATTGTGTCACGTGGCGGATCCATCATGGCGCAGTGGTGCTTAGCGCATCATGAAGAAAACTTCCTGTATACGCATTTTGATGAAATCTGCGAAATCATGAAAGCCTATGATGTGTCATTCAGTTTAGGTGATGGTTTACGTCCAGGGTGTATTCAAGATGCCAACGATGAAGCTCAATTTAGTGAATTACGCACCTTAGGTGAATTGACTCACCGTGCATGGGAACATGATGTACAAGTCATGATTGAAGGCCCAGGCCATGTACCAATGCACATGATCAAAGAAAATATGGATCTACAACTCGAGGTTTGCAAAGAAGCGCCTTTCTATACGCTTGGACCACTCACCACCGATATTGCCCCGGGCTATGACCACATTACCTCTGCGATTGGTGCGGCAATGATTGGTTGGTACGGCACCGCGATGCTGTGTTATGTGACCCCGAAAGAGCACCTTGGTCTACCAGATAAAAAAGACGTCAAAGATGGCATTATCACCTACAAAATTGCAGCCCATGCCGCAGACCTTGCCAAAGGTCATCCCGGTGCGCAGGCTCGTGATAATGCATTATCCAAAGCACGCTTTGAATTCCGCTGGGAAGACCAATTTAATCTGAGCTTAGACCCTGATACAGCGCGTAGCATGCATGATGAAACTATGCCGAAAGAAGCACATAAATCAGCCCATTTTTGTTCAATGTGTGGACCTAAATTTTGCTCGATGAAAATCACACAAAATGTGAGAGATTATGCAAAAAATCAGCAAGATATGCAGCTTTCTTCAGAATCTAATCCTGAAATTGAGACAGGTTTACAAAGCATGAAAGCGGCCTATCATGAACATGGTCAAAAGTTGTACCATAAAGTGTAAAGCTTAAAAAAAATCTTTTGTATTCAACAAAATCTCGGTTAGGATGAAATGGAAGATTTCATCCTAATTAGCGCTTATGAATATTATTAAACAGGCCACATATAACAAAAAAGATTACAGCATTGAAGGGCGTGAACATCTTTATAAAGGCTTTATTCAAGTTGAAAAAGTTCAGCTTCGACACCGCTTATTCCATCAAGACAGCATGATTCCAACCATTCAGCGTGAATTGATTCATCGTCCTGAAGCAGCAGGTGTGCTGATCTATAGTCATCAACAACAAAAATTTGCCTTAATTGAACAATTCCGCATTGGAGCGATTGATGATGAAACTTCGCCATGGCAACTAGAGATCATTGCCGGCGTGCTCGATGATGATGAATCTGCTGAAAGCTGCATCCGCCGTGAAAGTTTGGAAGAATCAGGCTGTGAATTAGATGCACTACAGCATTTATTTAGTTTTTATCCCTCTGCGGGTGCCTGCGCGGAATTATTCCACCTTTATAGTGCTGAAGCAGAACTGCCTGAACATGGAGGAGTCTTTGGCATGCCTGATGAAGGAGAGAATATTCAATTGCATATCTTAGATTATGCTGATATTCCTGAATTATTAACCAATGGTCGGCTAAAAAACGCACCTGTCATTATGGCCTTGCAATGGTTACAACAACAAATACATACTACAAGGAATGTCTAAGGGGAAGGACATGACTTTAAGGGATACACCACAATACGACTGGACACTGATCCAGATCTCGGACACACATTTAATGGATCAGGAAGATCTTGAATTTGTCCGCATGAATCCAGAGCAGAGTTTTCACGATGTGATTCAACAAATTCAGTTGAACCATCATCACATCGATACGCTTGTCCATACTGGCGATCTTGCACAAGTGCCGGTAGAGCGTACCTATGCGCGTTATCTCGAATATATGCAACAGCAGCCGTTTCCGTTTTATCAGATTCCGGGGAACCATGACGAAGCGTCTTGCTTCCCATTTCATCAACAGAAAGATCGTGCTCACTGCATCGCATTAGGCAATTGGTGTCTGATTTTACTGAACAGTGCGGTCAAAGGAAAAGTCGATGGTTGGGTATCACAACAGCAGTTGGAACAATTAGATCAGTTGCTCACAGCACACCCACAGCAACATATCATTGTGGCATGCCACCACCACCCTTTTGCCATGCAATCGCATTGGATTGATCAGCACAAATTAAAGAATGCTGAACATCTGATGGATGTGCTTTCACGCCATGACAATGTCAAAATTGTACTATGCGGACACGTACATCAAGACTCGTCTAATCAATGGCGCAATATTCAGTTTTTATCGACGCCTTCGACCAGTGTTCAGTTCAAACCGCATAGTGAAAATTTTGCCTTAGATGAGGCTTTACCAGGGTATCGTGCACTCTATCTGAATGATAATGGTGAATTTAAAACTGAAGTTGTTCGGGTCAAATTAAAACAACCTCAAATTAATGTTGAAATTTCAGGTTATTAACTTTTCAATTTGATTTTTTTGCTTTACTTTATGGCTTCTAAAGGAAAAGTGATAGTTAGAATCCAAACATCAAAGACTATCAATAAGCAGAAAAAGTCTATATGATGACGACCCCCACAGAAGGAAACTCTGTGTTGGGTGGATAAAAAACTTGCATATCACCATATTTTTTGCGTATAGATATATGCATATGATGAGGAATGCCCTACATGGCGAATGACAACCAAAATCAAGTCTTAGACGAACAAACTGATGTAGTAGACGAAAAGTCTACCAAACGCGTGCGCAAATCAAAGCCAAAGGCGACTGAAGGTGGTTCTACTGCAAGCTTATTTGGTATTGAACCTTATCAGCCTAAAAAGAATGAAGAATACATGTCTGAAGGGCAACTTGAGCATTTCCGTCACATCTTATTGGCGTGGAAAGCTGAGTTAATGTCTGAAGTAGACCGTACTTTGAATACCATGCAAGACGAAAATACTGCGCTTCCAGATGTGAACGACCGTGCAACGCAAGAAGAAGAATTTGCGATTGAACTTCGTACACGTGACCGTGAACGTAAACTGATCCGTAAAATTGAACAATCAATTGAAGCGATTAAAAATGATGACTACGGCTTCTGTGAAACGTGTGGTATCGAAATTGGCTTACGTCGCCTAGAAGCACGTCCAACAGCAACTTTATGTATCGACTGCAAAACACTTGCAGAGATCAAAGAGAAGCAAAATAACGGTTAATTCTGTGTTGAGTAATTCCTCTCTAGCCCTCCCTTTAAAAAAGGGAGGGAAAGCTGCAGAGCATTACGTGGGTCGGTTTGCGCCATCGCCAACCGGCCCTTTGCATTTTGGCTCTTTAATTACAGCAGTCGCAAGCTACTGCGATGCCCGTGCCCATCAGGGGCAATGGGTGGTTCGTATCGAAGATACCGACATTCCACGTATATTCCCCGGCAGCGAAGAACATATCTTACGTTGTATTGATGCATTTCAATTCGAACCAGATACCGAGATCATTTTCCAAAAAGACCGCTTAGAAATCTATGAGGAAGTCATTGCACATTTGTATTCCCAAGACTTAATCTATGCTTGTCAATGCACCCGAAAAATGCTTGGTTCGAATCATATCTATCAAGGCACATGTCGCAATCTTGGCCTTCCCCTTCAGGATCAGGCTATTCGAATCAAAGTCGATGCACAGAACATTTGTTTTACCGACCGCTTACAAGGGATGCATTGCTCGAATCTGCAACAGGATTTGGGTGACTTTGTCTTAAAACGCCGTGATGGCATTATCAATTATCAACTTGCTGTCGTGGTTGATGACTACCTACAAGGGATGACCCATGTCGTACGTGGGGCTGATCTTTTGGACAATACCGAACGTCAAATTTGGCTCGGACAGGTTTTGGGTTATCCGCGCCTTGAATACATGCACTTGCCATTGGCAATGAATGATCAGGGACAAAAACTGTCAAAACAGAATATGGCTCAAGCTCTTGATTTAAGCCAAGCGGCACCTTTATTACAACAAGCATTACAAGCCCTACACCAACCGCCAGTCGACTTGGATACGCCGCGTATTATGCTGCAACAGGCGATTGCGCAGTGGGATATTCAACATATTCCCCATGGCACAGCATTGCCTCAAATCTATCAATAAACCCAAATATTGATCTAAGCCAATCACTCGATTTTCAATTGAATTATGCTTTAATAAAGTGATCAATCGACCATTGGAGAGCCTAATGTTTTTTATTTTTGGAGTTGGTCCGAAAACCAAAGTCATTGAAAAGAGCCAATTTACTTGCCCTGTCTGCCGAAGCAGAACTCAGTATGAGTTAAAACAGCAACGTAATTATTTTTCTTTATTTTTTATTCCATTGATTCCACTATCTAAAGCCAAGGCGAGCTTGGTCAAATGTCTCCATTGTGGAACGGAGATGCCGGCGAGTGTACTGCACCATGCATCTCCCGATCCGCAACGAGATACCAATTTAGAAGCTTGATTCTTCTTTACTTGGGTTTACTTCTTTGGTCGTCGCATCGATCTTTAAGATCAGACTCACCATAACCGCACAGATAATCAGAGAAGACCCCCCATAACTAATAAACGGTAAGGTCAAACCCTTGGTAGGAAGCATGCCCATGTTCATGCCGGCATTCACCAAAATTTGCAGCAAGAAGATAATACTAATGCCATAAGCCAAGTAGCCTGCACGTAAGTATTGATGACGTAAAGCACGATGACCAATGCGAATACAGCAGATCAACATCACAAATGACAGCGTCAATACGGTCAAAATCCCAAAGAAGCCAAATTCTTCGCCCAAAACCGCCAACATGAAGTCGGTATGAGCCTCAGGTAAATACGACATTTTTTGAATACTATGACCCAAGCCGACACCAAACCATTCACCGCGACCAAAAGCCATTAATGCATTCGACAACTGATAGCCTGCGCCTAATGGATCATTCCATGGATTTGAGAAGGACATCAAACGTTCTAAACGATAAGGTTCAAATAAAATCAAGAACACAAAGGCCATGATGATCGCACCAAAGGCAATTGCGAACTGAATCAACGGTGCACCTGCGAGGAAGAATACCCCTAGCATAGTTAAGGCAATCACCACCGTCGCCCCTAAATCAGGCTCTGCCATGACTAAACCGACAGTTGCAGCCATAATCACTGCCAATCGTACCAAGCCCTTGATGTTATTGCGAACTTCTTCAGCACGTCGTACCACATAGTCCGCGGTAAATATCGCCATCATGACTTTGGCGACTTCCGAAGCCTGTAAGGTGAAACCAGCAATACGAATCCAACGTTTAGAACCATTGACCTCTGTCCCGACAGCCAATACAGCAGCCAGTAAGATAATCGTGATAATCCATAAAAAGAAGGTGTTATTAAACCAAACATTCAACGGCACTTTATAGGCGATATAGGCAGCGGCGGCGGCGGCGGCAATCGAAATACCGTGTCGTGAAATGTAATGGAAGGCATTTTCATGCATGCGTTCTGCATAAGGCATCGATGCAGATGCCACCATGATCGAACCAATACACAACAATGCCAAAACACAGAACACCAGAACATTGCGCACGTTGACCTCGGCAGGTAACCGAGGAAGCCAACGCTCTACAACTTCATTTATTCTATTTATGGTCGTCTGAGCCAACCCAGCCATACAACTTTCCTTATCGTTCTTTTAAACGAGTGCATTCACACAATCAACAAATTGGTGTCCACGCTCACTGTAACCTTTAAACATATCAAAACTTGCGCACGCTGGAGACAATAACACCACATCATTGGCTACCGCATTTTGTTGGCACAGCTCAACTGCTTGTTTCAAACTTTCAGCATGAATCAGCGTGGTTGTCCCTTCAACCGCTTTTTCAATAATTGGACGATCTTCACCAATCAATACCGCAACTTTGGCATATTTTGAAAGTGAATCACGCAGCGCAGTAAAGTCCTGCCCTTTGCCTTGACCACCTAAAATAATCGCCACTTTACCGCCTTTGGCTTCAATCGCGGCACCTAGACCGTCAATCGCAGCTAAAGTCGCACCAATATTGGTACCTTTAGAGTCGTTATAATAACGAACACCATGCACTTCTTTGACAAATTCACAGCGGTGCTCTAAACCTTTAAAGGTTTTCAAGGTTTCCAACATGCCTTCGAGTGGCAAACCAATCGCTTCACCCAAAGCTAAACATGCCAAGGCGTTTGCCACATTATGTGTCCCTTGGATATACATATCTGCACTTTTCAGTAACCGCTCACGACCACGTGCCAACCAAATTGTGCCATCAGTATCACGTAAAATACCGAACTGATTCATATCTGGTGCATTTAGGCCAAAGCTTTGCATTGGGGTGACATCTGGAACCAATGGACGTGTTAATGAGTCATCACGGTTATACACGACTTTTTTCACCGCTTGGAAAATACGATGCTTCGCAGTGTGATAGCCCATCATATCGCCATGACGGTCCAAATGGTCTTCACTCATGTTCAACACAACAGCCACTTCTGCGGCCAAGTTCGACGTGGTTTCTAATTGAAAACTTGAAAGCTCTAAAACATAAAGTTCAGGATCATCTTTGGTGAGATCCAAAGCTGGACGACCCAAGTTGCCACCCACTGCCACTTTTTTGCCTGCATCTGCTGCCATAAGACCAAATAAAGTCGTTACGGTACTTTTCGCATTCGAACCTGTAATTGCGACAATTGGCTTATCCGTCGCACGACGTAAAATTTGAATTTCTGAAACCACAGGAATGTTGGCTGCAATGGCCGCCTGAATTTGCGGTAATTTTGGATCTAGCCCCGGGCTGATAATAATTTCTTCTGCTTGGAGTAATAAATCTTGATCCAACTGACCGAAACTGGTTTGTACATCACTTGGAATTTGATCATGACCCGGTGGGACTGCTCGTGAATCAGTGACTGCAACGCGGTAGCCATGGCTATGTAAGAAATTCACTGCGGAAACACCAGAAATCCCTAATCCGGCAACAACCTTCAATCCACCACGCTGTATTAACATTTTCGCCCCATTTTTTGGTCGGTTTTTAAATCTGACAAAATGTTAGCACTTTGCTGTTTTGAATGCTTTTTATGTTTTCACTTTCTCGCAGTTTTTTTGTGTCCGCTCGTAAAAAAACCGCCCATCTTGGGCGGTTTCTTCAAGCAATTGACGGTGAGTTTATTTCCATTTCACCGCTTGTACTTCAGCTTTTTTTGCAGATGAATTATCCGAAGCTGAACATCCACAACCGCCTGCACAGCCTGCGGCCATTTTTGGCTTTAACCATTTGGCTAGAATGCTCCAACCACGGTTTGCACAGTGCTCAGATAAAGTTGTGAAGACTGAGTTCGATGTTTTTGGAAATACCTTCTTAAACACCACGACAGCACTCCAAATCACCAATACCGCAATAATTATTGATTCAAGCATGTCTCTCTCCTTTGTTCAGCTTTTGCCATTCAAGATTCACTATCCAAAATAGCGTGTTGCAATTTGATACGTGATGAATGCCATTAGATAAGCCAAACCAAATAAATAGATAGTCATGAAACTCACCGTTTTCAAGGAGCCAGTTTCACGTTTAACTGTCGCCAGTGTCGCCAAGCAATGTGGCGCATAAATAAACCACACCAATAATGATAGACCGGTTGCCAATGACCAACCCAATGACCCATCGCTACTAATTAAATTTGCCAGACCTTGAGACATGGCATCTTCATCTGTTGCAGACAAGGCATACACCGTACCCAATGCCGCTACAACAACTTCACGTGCCGCCATCGCTGGAATTAAGGCAATACAAATCTGCCAATTAAAACCTAATGGTGCAAAGATCGGTTGTAGCACATGCCCAAGCATACCTGCCAATGAATAATCAATATCCGGCAAAGTTGCGCCTTCTGGCGGTTGCGGGAAAGTACACAAGAACCATAACAAAATCGATAAAGCGAAAATGATGCCACCGACACGTTTCAAGAAAATCTTGGCACGGTCCAGTAAACCAATCCAAACACTCTTAATATCTGGGAAACGGTAGCTTGGAAGTTCCATCAATAAGGCATGCTGTGATTTATCTTTTTGGAAGAATTTCAGCACTGTTGCCACAATTAAGGCACTCACAATCCCTGCTGCATATAATGCAAATAGTACCAAGCCTTGTAAGTTAAAGACGCCCCAGACCATTTGCTGTGGAATAAATGCCGAGATCAGCAAAGCATAAACTGGTAAACGTGCCGAACACGTCATCAACGGCGCAACTAAAATCGTTACCAGACGATCTCGGGGGTCTTGAATACTCCGGGTTGCCATAATGCCCGGTACAGCACAGGCAAAGCTCGACAGCAAAGGAATAAAAGCACGTCCACTCAAACCTGCTTTAAACATCAGCTTATCTAGTAAGAATGCTGCACGTGGTAAATAACCTGATTCTTCTAAAACCAAAATAAAGAAGAATAAAATTAAAATCTGCGGCAAGAACACCACTACACCGCCTGCACCCGCAATGATCCCATCAACCACCAAGCTGTTCAGTAGTGGATGTGAAATGTGTTCACCGACTAATTCACCGAACCAACCGAAGAAGGTTTCAATACCGTCCATAAACGGCGCAGCCCATGCAAACACCGCTTGGAAGATAATAAACATCATCACCGCTAAGGTAATTAAACCAAAGACTGGATGTAGAAAAATTTTATCAAGGAAGTCTGAGCGTTTATCTTCATGATCAACAAACATCACCACGTCTTTTAAAATTTGTTCAATTTTTTCGTGGTTAGTCCCAGAAAGATTGGTATCACTTAATGACGCATCTGGTTTTCTGAAACCTTCAGCATCCAAAGCACCCATTAAGTTTTCAATACCCGCATTACGTACAGCAACTGTTTCTACAACAGGCACACCCAAACGCTGAGACAGCTTTTGGGTATTGATTTGCATGCCACGACGGCGTGCTTCATCCATCATGTTGAGGACAAGTAAAATTGGACGACCCAAATCGATCATTTCCATGACCAAACCGAGGTGCAATTTTAAGTTTGTCGCATCAACTACACATAAAAAGACATCTTGATGCCCTTCTTCTGCAATTTTACCTTGCACGACATCACGCGTAATGGCTTCATCAGGACTCGTCGCTTCTAAGCTATATGTCCCCGGCAAATCCAAAACTCGAACAGATTTACCCGACGGCAACGTAAATTGACCAACCTTGCGCTCAACCGTTACCCCAGCATAGTTCGCAACTTTCTGACGTGTACCCGTTAAATGATTGAATAATGAAGTTTTACCACAGTTTGGATTACCAACGAGGGCAATACGTAACGCATCACTCATGCTGATGCCCCTTCCATTGCTATTTCCACTTTTTCAGCTTCTACTTTTCGCAGTGCGAAACGAGTAAACCCAACTTGAATTAAAATCGGGTCACCACCAAAAATACCTTTGGTAATCACCTGTACTTTTGTTCCGGGAACAAAACCCAAAGTCTCTAAACGGCTAGCGACTAAATCAGCCGGAGCATTGTTGCCATTCTGGTTACGATGTACCTTATGAATGACTGCGCTTTGTTTCACTTTCAAATCAGATAATCGCACGCAACTAACCCTAAAAAATTTTGAATATTATACAAACAAATGAGAATAATTAACAAATCGGATTCGATTTCAATTCTCATTTAACAATCTAGCATCGACACGACTATTTTTTTAAATTACATTGCATTAAACCATTGTGATTTCTTGGTTTAATTTCGAAAATGAGCGGCACATGTTAAATAAAAAACCACGTATTCCTACCCCAGTCCAAATTCCAGAAACACTCAGTTTTTTACACGGATATCGTGATGATTTAATTGCTCAAACCGTCAGCCCACATACCCGAAATGCATATTTATCTGATTTAATTCAATGCAGTGAATGTCATACGCATGTCATGACTGATTGGAGCAGTGACGACATTTCAGATGTCTTGCTTAGCCTGACGAAACAAGGAAAAAGCCCTCGCTCGATCGCCCGCTCACTTTCTGCACTGCGTTCATTTTTCAAGTTCTTGCGTGAACAAAAAATACGCAGCGACAATCCTGTTGCAATCCATAAAACACCCAAATTGGGTCGTGCCCTACCAAAGGATTTATCTGAAGCAGATGTTGAAGCCCTGATTAATGCCCCAGACCTCAACACCGCATTGGGTCTACGTGATCGTGCCATGCTCGAAGTGCTGTATGCCTGTGGTTTACGTGTCTCTGAGTTATTAAATTTAAGATTGGAACTGATCAATCTGAAACAAGGCTATTTACGGATTACTGGTAAAGGCAATAAAGAACGCTTAGTTCCTTTAGGACAAATGGCAGTGGAATGGATCGAGAAATATTTAGCTGAAGCACGTCCCGTCTTATACAAAAGCGCAACCGATGCTTTATTTCTCACTCAACTCGGTGGAATGATGAGCCGCCAAAACTTTTGGTACGCGATTAAACGCTATGCGCTCATTGCAGGCATTCAAGCCGAATTATCACCACATACCTTACGCCACGCCTTTGCCACGCATTTGCTCAACCACGGTGCCGACTTACGTGTCGTGCAGATGCTGCTCGGCCACAGTGACTTGTCTACCACGCAAATCTATACCCATGTCGCACAGGTTCGTATGCAAAAATTACATGCAGACTATCATCCGAGAGCTTAACGGCAGGAAATATCAGACCAAGAAGTTCTATCGTGCCCGATATTTTTTGCTATGCTTACTCACCTGTTTGATAAAGCTAAAAGAAAAGGGTTGTTTATGTTATTTACCCGTTCAAAAATTTTTCTCGCATCGACACTTGTTGCCAGCATGGCGTTAGTGGCTTGTTCTAATTCAAATAATGACGAAAAGAAAGATGCGACATTAACGGCAAGTACGCCTGCAACTGGTGAAGCTTCGAATTTATCTGAACGTAATGCTCAGCAGCGTTTAATTGATACTTTGCAATCCAATCTGCAAAAAGCCAATATCAATGCCAAAGTCACTGGGGTGAAAGCGACTGAAGTTCCTAATTTGTTTTGGGTCAGCTTTGAAGGCATGCCTGCGGTCTATGCTACAGCTGATGGTAAATACATTTTCCAAGGCGACGTGGTTCGTTTAGGTGAAAAGCAACTCTTTAATGTAGGCGATACCCTACAAGCAGAGGCTAACAAAAAATTATTTGATCAATTAAAAACTGAAGACCTACTGATTTATAAAGCCAAAGGTAAAACCAAACACGTGATTTATGTGTTTACCGATGTCAGCTGTCCTTATTGCCATAAGTTACATGAACAAATGGATGATATTAATGCTCGTGGCATTGAAGTCCGTTATATCGCTTGGCCACGTGGTGAACAACACATGCCAATGATGGAAACTATCTGGTGTAGCAAAGACCGTCGTGCCGCATTTGATAAAGCCATTGCCGGTGAGCAAATCGAGCCTGCATCATGTAAAAACCCAGTGCGCAGCATGTATGAAATGGGTCTAAATATTGGTGTGAATGGTACGCCAGCGATCTATAACGCAGAAGGCAAACACATCGGTGCTTACATGTCGGCTTCCGAACTTGAAAGTGCGCTTAAATAACTAATTTTTATAGGCTAAATGAATGTTTTTTATGGGTAGGAATAAAGTGATTTCTACCCTAGAGTCCGAACGTTTTTTTAGCTATGATCTAAACTCACTTAAAGCAATGATGAAATAAATGGAGTGTGACGTGAAACCAGTTCGTCTGGCAATCCTCGGTCTTGGTACTGTGGGTGGTGGTGCCCTTAAACTACTAAAAGAAAATGCTGCTGAGATTAAACGTCGCACCGGTCGTGAAATTGAAATTACCCATGTGGGTACGCGTCGCCCTCGTCCTGATTTAGAACTGCCTGCTTCAGTGAAGCAAAGTGCTGATTTATTGGATATCGTCCGTCAACCCGATGTAGACGTTGTAGTTGAAGTTATGGGCGGCATTCACCCTGCGTATGAAGTGATTCGTGAAGCAATCGTTCATGGCAAACAAGTGGTCACAGCCAACAAAGCTTTATTAGCTGAACACGGTAATGAATTATTTAAATTGGCCGATGATCATCACGTTCAGATTGCTTATGAAGCAGCTGTCGCAGGTGGTATCCCAATTATTAAAGTCCTCCGTGAGGGTTTGGCAGCCAATAAAATTGACTGGCTTGCAGGTATCATTAACGGTACCGGTAACTTTATCCTGACTGAAATGCGTGAAAAAGGTCGTGCCTTTGCAGACGTTCTCAAAGAAGCGCAAGAACTCGGTTATGCAGAAGCAGATCCAACATTCGACGTCGAAGGGATCGATGCGGCGCACAAGTTAACATTGCTGGCTTCTATTGCTTTTGGTATCCCACTCCAATTTGACAAAGTCTTCACTGAAGGCATCAGCAAAGTTACTGCGCAAGATGTCAAATATGCTGAGGACCTTGGTTTCCGTATTAAACATTTAGGTATTGCACGTCGTGCTGCAACAGGCATTGAGCTTCGTGTACATCCAACGCTGATCCCTGAAGACCAACTGATTGCCAATGTAAATGGCGTTAAAAATGCCGTATTGGTTCAAGCCAATGCCGTTGGTCCAACGCTTTACTATGGCGCAGGCGCAGGTGCAGGCCCGACCGCATCAGCGGTGGTTGCTGATGTTGTCGATATTGTCCGTGACATCTCATATACTGAAGATGGTGCTGGCACAATTCCACAGCTTGCGTTTGAAGCCCTAACTGATTTACCAATTCTTCCACGTGAAGAAATGACCACTGGATACTACATCCGTATTAATGCCGAAGATCAAACTGGCGTTCTTGCTGATGTGACGACTATTTTAAGCCGTGCAGGAATCAGCATTGATGCGATCATGCAACAGCCGCGCTTAAAAGACCTTATTCCTATCGTGATTCTGACTGATCCAGTTAAAGAATCTAAAATGGATGAAGCCCTTCAACAAATTCAAGCATTGCCTGTCATTCATGGCGAAATTGTACGAATTCGTTTAGAATCGCTTGATAATTAATCGGGTCGAGGGGAATATTTCAGTTCCTCTCGCCAAGCTCTACACACAATTGGAACATCATCATGTCTAATGCCAATCGTTATACTGGTTTAGTTGACCGCTATCGCGACCGTTTACCCGTATCTGCAACTACTCGCGCAATTTCTTTGGGCGAAGGTAATACGCCACTGATTAAGCTTGAGAACATTCCACGCATTATTGGCAAAAATGTTGAAATTTATGTGAAGTACGAGGGCTTAAACCCGACTGGTTCATTTAAAGACCGTGGTATGACCATGGCTGTAACAAAAGCAGTTGAAGAAGGCTCTAAAGCAATTATCTGTGCATCTACAGGTAATACATCTGCTGCAGCGGCTGCTTATGCTGCACGTGCAGGCATTAAAGCATTTGTGCTCATCCCAGAAGGCAAAATTGCCATGGGTAAAATGGCACAAGCGATGATGTATGGCGCGGTAACAATGCAAATTCACGGTAACTTCGATGACGGTATGCGTCTTGTAAAAGAAGTTGCAGATCAAGCACCAGTTACGATTGTAAACTCAATCAACCCATATCGTCTGCAAGGTCAAAAAACCATTGCTTACGAAATCGTTGACGAATTAGGTCGTGCGCCAGATTACCACTGCTTACCTGTAGGTAATGCGGGTAACATTACAGCACACTGGATGGGTTATACCGAAGCTGTAGCGAATCAGCCTAAAGAAGAATTTGTACAAGTCGTTTATGATCCTGAAACTGATCAATTCACAGGTCCAAAACCTGCGGGTCTACCAACAATGGTGGGTTACCAAGCTGCTGGCGCGGCACCATTCCTACGCGGTGCACCTGTAGAAAACCCTGAAACAGTAGCAACTGCAATCCGTATCGGTAACCCACAAAGCTGGAACCATGCTAAAGCAGTAGTCCGCGATTCAGAAGGCTGGTTCGATGAACTCCAAGATGCTGAAATCTTAGAAGCACAGCGTCTACTGTCTATGTACGAAGGTGTATTCGTAGAACCTGCTTCTGCAGCGTCTATCGGTGGTGCGATTCGTGACATTAAAGCAGGTAAAATTGCTGAAGGTTCTGTGATCGTATGTACTGTGACAGGTAACGGTTTAAAAGATCCTGACACTGCCATCAAGCAATGCCAAGATGCAGTAATGTTGTCGATTGATGCAACTATGGATCAAGTTCGCGATTCAATTCTGTCAAATATGTAATTCATATGCTGACTAAATAAAAAAGCCCTGCTCTTGCAGGGCTTTTTATATCTTGCATTCACTTCAGCATTTAAACGTTGAGTAAATCCAAATACTGAAAGAATGAAAAATCTGAAATCTTATTAAATACGTTTTGGTAACTGGCTCGCCCAATTCATTAAACGTGTCGCATCATTGGTTCGTGCAACTGAAGAATCCGCACCCAATAACACCACTACCGCTGGACGGTTATTCAATGTGGTATGCATCACTACACAGCGCCCTGCTTCATTAATAAATCCAGTTTTTGAAATATTAATATTCCAACCACCATTACGCACTAAAGCATTAGTATTGTTTGATTTCAATACGCGGTAGCCCAAATTAAAGTCATAACTTGGTGTGGTTGAAAATTGACGAATCAAACCATACTGCGAAGCGGTATTCACCAAAATACCTAAGTCACGTGCCGAAGCGACATTGCCTGGGTGCAAGCCAGTCGATTCCACATAATGAGTCGAGTTCATCCCCAATGAGCGTGCTTTCGCATTCATCGCTGCAATAAATGCAGAACGACCACCTGGATAAGTACGTGCTAATGCCGAAGCCGCTGGATTTTCAGACTTCATTAAAGCAAACAGCAATGCTTCTGCGCGGTTCATACTGTCGCCAGCACGAAGTGTTGAACTTGAGCTTTTACAACCTGAACATGAGAAATCAGACTGTTGTAAGGTAATCTTTTCAGACATGTTTAATCGGGCATCTGAAATCACTACTGCTGTCATGAGTTTGGTAATCGATGCAATCGGTAAAGCGGTATTGCTATTTTTGCTATATAGCACTTCACCAGTTTGACCATCCATAACCAGTGCTGCACGCGCATTTACAGAGGGCTGTCCTGCGTATTGATTGGTATCAATAATACGGACCGTTTTCGATGGTGCTGTCTGTACCACGCCGCCTGTACTACGTACAGAAGTAGTCACTTTCGTTGACCCTTGAGGAGATGGCTCTTCAGCGCTATAAGACACGTCACCGTTGAGTAACTGGTTTGCATCTTCAGATGACCAGCTAATATTTGACTGCTGATTTGCAGCACTATTCATCACAATTTCAGCAGAACTGAAACTGCTCATACTGAATAAAATTGACATGCCCAAAACGTGCATGAAGGATTTATTTAATTTTTTCACCATTGCTCACTCAACTCAGGATACTAAACATTTGCGCAAGACCAGCAATATGCCGTACATTGGTCACAACTACGAACATTTTTTGCTCACACATTGTGTATGAAGTTTTTCATTTCATATAAGAATAGGATTGCTAATTTTGTCGTTTCATTGCAAGCTTATTTTGCTTTATGTAACAAAAAAAACAGATTTTGATTTGAGGGAGAGTGTAGGTGATCACAGTTTTGGTGGTAGATGACCATGAATTAGTCCGTACTGGTATTTGCCGTATGCTCGAAGACCATGCAGATATCCAAGTCATTGGACAAGCCGAATCTGGTGAAGATGCGATTACACTTGTTCGCCAACACCATCCAAATGTTGTTTTATTAGATGTCAATATGCCGGGGATCGGGGGGGTAGAAACCACACGTCGCCTACTTCAAACAGCGCCAGATACAAAAGTCCTCGCCGTCAGTGGACTTGCTGAAGAACCCTACCCGTCTTTATTGTTAAAAGCAGGTGCCAAAGGCTATATCACCAAAGGTGCACCAGTTAATGAAATGGTCCGTGCGATTAATAAAGTGATGCAAGGCGGCAAATATTTCAGTGCAGACATTGCAGAACAACTGGCCAGCTCATATTTGTCTGATACACAACAATCACCTTTTGACGCCCTGTCTGAGCGTGAAATGCAAGTTGCCATGATGGTGGTCAATTGTATTAGTGCACAAGAAATTTCTGATAAATTATTCGTTAGTGTTAAAACAGTGAATACCTACCGTTACCGCATTTTTGAAAAACTGAATATTGATAGTGATGTCAAACTAACTCACTTGGCGATTCGCTACGGGTTAATCAAACCTTAACACAACGTACATCCTGTTACTTATGACACAGCGTTCAATTCATAGTGAATTGAACCAGTATCATTTAGGCCTTTGGTACAGTGCTTATCGCTTTATCATCAGTGCCTGTCTGTTACTGGTCTTTTTACTGACCTACACTCAATTCACTTCAGATTATGAATACCCACGTTTATACCTATATGTATTGACGATTTATTTGCTGTTTACCAGCATTCAATTCATGTCGCTTGGACGCTTCAAAGTCCGTATTCCAAACCAGTTACTGCTGTTATTCATTGTAGATGTCATTTCGCTGAGCTTACTGACCTTAGCCATCGATGGACCTAATTTACATTTGAGTTTGCTGTTTGTGATTACGATTTTTGCAGCATCCCTGTTATTAGATGCCCAAAAAGCTTTGGTCATCACCCTCATCGCTGTGATTTGCGTGGTGTATCAACTGTTTTTAGGTTCAATTCTTGAATTTACCTCACTCAAAAATTTAACCAACAGTGCGATTTTGGCTTTTTTATTTTGTGTGGTGTATGGCAGTGCACAAATTGCCGTGAAACGTTTTCAGTTATTGGAAAATCTGAATTTTTCGCAATCCTTAGAGCTACATCGGCTACAAAACATTAATCGCTATATTTTAGAGCAGATTGACACGGGCTATTTAGTATTGGATGAAAACTGTCATGTGGTGCTGAGTAATCCTGCTGCTTGCCATTTACTCGGCATGCCAAATTCTTATCATCATGACCAATATCCGCTGTATACCACGCAGCCCGATTTATTTGAATTACTCAAATTTGAAGATTTAAAAAGTGGTGAAAAATTCCAATTTGAATCCCAACAAAGCCAATACCACATTCAGGTACTCGTACAAAAACTCGTTGTGCCGCATCAAATGCTGACCTTGCTGATTTTACAAGATGCACAAAAACTCAATCAGCAAGTGCAACAACTAAAATTAGCCGCTTTAGGGCAACTCTCCGCCAGTATTGCTCACGAAATTCGCAATCCTTTAGCCGCAATTGTGCATGCCAATGATTTATATCCGCAAAGTGATACCGAACAACAGCACATGTTGAATCATATGATTTCACGTCAAGCGGTGCGGATCAACCGAATTATTCAAGATACCCTAAATATGGTGCGCAATAAGGAAACCCATCCTACTCGTCTGAATCTAGAACAATTTTTACCGCTGTTCCTACAAGAAGATCTAGCAGACATTCAACAGAACATTCGACTCAATGTACAAGCCAAAACTTTGATCGATTTTGATGAGGCACAGTTCAGACAAATTTTAATCAACCTAATTCGTAATGCGATTCGCCATAACAATCCGGACATGTCGTATATCGAAGTGGTGGCGCGTACGGATCAGAAAAAAGTCCAGATCGATGTCCGAGATTTCGGCAATGGGGTTGCTTTACAAAACCGTGCACAGTTATTTCAACCATTTTTTAGTACCGAAATTACCGGAACTGGTTTAGGATTATATCTTGCTCATAGCTTCTGTGAAGCGAATCAAGCACAGCTTTCCTATGTAGAACAAAAACAGGGAGCTTGCTTTAGGATTGAGTGCTTACAAGCTGTTATTTAATTGTTTTTAGGGGAAAACTGTGGATTCACAACCACTGGTATTATTAGTTGATGACGAAGAAGACTTATGTATGCTGATGCAGATGTCTTTATCAAGGATGGGGGTTAAAACGCATGTTGCACATCGCCTCGACGAAGCTAAAAAAGCCTTGTCTACCTATAGCTACGATGCCTGTCTAACCGATCTCAACTTACCCGATGGTAATGGTCTACAGCTCTTAGATTGGATGAATGAATACTGTCCGACCCTGCCCGTTGCTGTGCTAACAGCCTATGGCAACATGGACATTGCCATTGCCGCATTAAAGGCGGGAGCTTTCGACTTTGTCAGCAAGCCGATCAATCCAAAACATCTTGAACAACTGCTACAAAAAGCCCTGAATAAGCCATTGGCCGAAGACATTACTTCGCAAGATGCTTTAGAACATAAAATGTTGATTGGTGAATCGCTTCCAATCCAGCAATTGCGTCGAACTCTAAAGAAAATTGCACGTTCACAAGCACCTGTTTTTATTACGGGTGAATCTGGTACGGGTAAAGAGGTCGTGGCCAATCTGGTTCACCGTTTAAGCAACCGTAATGAAGGGCCCTTTATTGCTATTAACTGTGGGGCAATTCCCACAGAGTTAATGGAAAGTGAACTTTTTGGCCATAAAAAAGGCAGCTTTAGTGGTGCCACCCAAGACAAGCAAGGTCTGATTCAATCTGCACATGGTGGTAGCTTATTTCTGGATGAAATTGCCGAATTACCTTTAGCCATGCAAGTTAAACTGCTACGTGCTGTACAGGAAAAACGTATTCGTCCTGTGGGTTCAGACTGTGAAATTGATGTTGATTTCCGTGTGATCAGTGCCAGTCATCAGGACTTAGAAGCGCTCGTCCAACAAGGTCGCTTCCGCCAAGATTTATTCTTCCGTATCCATGTGATGGATTTAGTGTTGCCTGCCTTACGTGAACGTGGCGACGACATCCTCTTATTGGCGCAACATTTTATTCAAAAAATTAGCCTTGAATGGGAAATTGCCACTAAGCCTCTGACTGAACGTGCGAAGAGTTTCCTACTCAGCCAATATTATCCGGGTAATGTGCGTGAACTCCGCAATATTATCGAACGTGCTATGACCCTCTGCGATGATGAGCAAATTGATCTTCAACATCTGCAAAGTGCGCCATTAAGACAACCGAGTGCTCAGTTCAATTCCGCTCCAACAACGAATGATTCTGCTCAGCTTGCTGTAAACAGCAACGAACAGAGTGTGGTTCCTCGTAAACTGCCTGAAGAAGGTTTAGAGCTTTTTTTAGAAAATATCGAAAAAGAAGTGCTCATGAATGCGTTGAATTTGACTCACTGGAACAGAACCCTTGCCGCAAAAAAATTAGGCATGTCATTCCGCTCATTGCGCTATCGTTTGAAAAAATTCGGTTTAGATACCGAAGACGAAGAGTAAAAGTTTTCCAGCGTATTGCTGTTTATTTTTGATTCAGCAATAACTCTGCAACATGATCGACATAGTGATCTTCACGTGCATCATGTTGCAGCGGATAGTTATAGTCTGGCTGCACTCCAATTCCTTCAATCATTTTGCCATTCGGTGTCAGATATTGCGACACAGTCATTTGTAAAGCCGCACCATTACTCAATGGAAATAGTTTTTGAACCACACCTTTACCATAACTTTTCTCACCCGCTACCCATGCACGTTTATGCTCTTTTAATGCTGCGGTAAAGACCTCTGCGGCAGAAGCAGAACGATTGTTGATTAAAATACCAACTTTCATATTTTGAAATTCAAAACTCGGTAAAGCCTGAAACTGTTGGTCACCCTCAGATCGACTTCGAGTCGACACAATAATGCCCTGATTCAAAAACAAATCGGCAGACTCCACTGCTGCGGACAATAACCCGCCGGGGTTATTTCTTAAATCAAACAATACGGCTTTGACACGTGAACCATGACTTTCAATTAAACGCTTAATTTCATTGGCTGTATCTTGTTGAAAAACTTTTACGTGTAAGACTAAAACCTGATTATTTAATAATTTAGATTCTATATCTGTTTCAACTTTAGTGTTTCTGACCAGATTGACCGGTTGACTTGCAGTTATCAATTGTAGATTCAGCGTTGAGCCTATACTGCCAGTGAGTAGGTGTCGCACTTGATCTTGATTGAGTTTTTTGAGTTCTTGATCATCAATTTTAAATACCGCCGCGCCATTTTTCAGACCTAGCTTTGCAGAATCTGCATCAGGCTTTAAATTGGTGATGACCCATTGCTGTAGACCTGCATCAAAGCGCAAATTGAAATCGACACTCGCAATATCGCCTTCAGTGTATTGCAAAAGCTGCTTATAGTCTTCAGGTGAAAGATATCGTGAATAGCGGTCTAAACCACTGACCATGCCTTTGATGGCTTGTTGGAATAATGCATCGTCATTTTTTTCAACGACATAATTTTCTTTGACAATGCCATAGATCTGAACAAATTGTTGGATGGATTCGACAGGTACTTCGGCATAACTTTGTTCATAGCTGCCATCAAATTCATCGAAAGCCGACTTTGCTTTGTCGGCTCCCCATGTCGAATGACTAGAACACAGCAGCAAGGCTGTAAGGCTTACAACTGACGTCCAGTGTGCTTTAGTCATTCATGCTTCCTTACATTTTAAGCTTCAAGAGTAATCAAGTTACGACCTTGCATTTCTGTTGGTACAGGAATGTGCATAAGCGTTAACAGTGTCGGCGCTACGTCAGCCAAAACACCACCTTCTGCAATTGTTGCATTGGTCGGGCCAACATAGATAAACGGTACAAGTTCAGTGGTATGTTGAGTATGCACCTGACCACTTTGGTAATCCTGCATTTGCTCTACGTTACCATGATCGGCAGTCACGAGCATGTGACCTTTATTTGCCATCACAGCTTCATATACACGGCCTAAGCACGTGTCTACAGCCTCAACCGCTTTGACTGCTGCATCAAACACACCGGTATGGCCAACCATATCACCATTGGCATAGTTCACCACCAGTAAGTCGTACTCACCTGAATTAATTGCGGCAACCAATTCATCAGTGACTTCATAAGCGCTCATTTCTGGTTTTAAATCATAGGTCGCAACGTTTGGTGATGGAATCAAAATACGTTTTTCACCCGGATATTCATCTTCACGACCACCACTGAAGAAGAAGGTCACGTGTGCATATTTTTCAGTTTCAGCAATACGAAGTTGTGTTTTACCCAAATTAGACAGGTATTCACCAATCGAGTTATGCAACGCTTCTGGCATATAAGCCACAGGTGCATCAATTGTCGCTTGGTAACGTGTCAACATGACAAATTTTGATAAAGCGGGAACCACTTTACGTTCAAAACCTGCAAAATCTTTTTCCACAAATGCTTTGGTAATTTCACGCGCACGGTCAGCACGGAAGTTCATAAAGACAACGCTATCACCATCTTGGATCGGTGCTAAATCACCAATACGCGTCGCTTTCACAAATTCATCTGATTCTTCAGCAGCATAAGCCTGCTCTAGACCTTCAACAGCAGTCGCTGCTGTACGCACTGCTTCACCTTCAGTTAAAAGACGATAGGCTTGCTCAACACGATCCCAACGGTTGTCACGATCCATTGCAAAGTAGCGACCAATCATGGTGGCAATACGACCTTGACCCGGATACTGAGCAAACAGCGCATCTAACTTTTCAAGCGAAGGTTGTGCACTTTTTGGCGGTGTATCACGACCATCAAGGAATGCATGAAGATAAACTTTTGCACCGCGTTTTAATGCCAATTCAGCCATCGCCACAATGTGATCTTCATGTGAATGCACGCCACCTTCAGACAATAAGCCCATGATGTGCACTGCACCATTGGCAGCTTTGGCTTTTTCAACCGCATCAACTAAAACATCATGTTCAAAGAATGCACCGGTACGAATATCTTTGGTAATACGAGTAAAGTCTTGATACAGCACACGTCCTGCACCAAGGTTCATGTGGCCCACTTCAGAGTTACCCATTTGTCCATCAGGTAAACCAACGTCTTCGCCAGAGCCTGAAATCAATCCATGCGGATGCTTTTCCTGCATTGCAGTCAAGTTAGGTCGTTTTGCTGCTAAAAAGGCATTGTCCTCGACCGCTTCGCGATGACCCACACCATCCATAATTACCAATACGTGTGGGATTTTGCCAGCAGTTGCATCCGTCATAATGAACACTCTTTCGTTTATAAATTAATCATACTATCTTACCGAATTTTCGGTGAAGACTCTATGTGACAACCATGGTTTATCTAGGTCATCAACATTGTTTTACTCAATCTTGCATGCACTTAACGTGCGCGGTGCAGCAGATAACCACCCGCTACAAACATCAAAATAATTGGTATAAAGACGAACCATGCAGGCGATGGCGCGTACACCAAACTTGCATAACCCAAGAAATCTTGTAAGTAGTAAAAACCCAGTCCAGCAAATAAGGCAATCACCAAGCGGAAACCCATCGACTGTTGACGTAAAGGTCCAAAAATAAATGAACACGCGATCACCACCAAGGCAATTAAAGCAAAGGGTGAACCAAACTTTTGCCAAAACGCCAATTGGTAAGTTTTCGGGACTTGGCTATATTCATGCATATAGCTCATAAAGCTCACCAATTGACTCGGTGATAGGTCTTCAGGGTCAATGGTAACCATATGCACATATTTAGGTTGCAACGCCAATGAAAGCGGCTGTTCAACATTTTTCTTTGAGACGGCATCACCCGTCGCTAATAGATCCACTTGTGTTGAATTTTGTAGCGACCAAGAGCCATTTTTGACAAAATTCCCTTGCTCCGCATCCAAAGTGCCTCGCAAACGATATTTTTCATCAAAATCAACAACCTGAACATCTTTAATTTGACCTTGCGAATTGGCATAGTCAATATAAATAAAGCGCTGACCTTCACGCGACCAATAGCCTTTGACTTCACCCAACTCAGCCGCAGTGCGGTGACTTTTGACGCTTTTGGCTTGTTCATTTGTATAGGGAATGACCCATTCGCTTAATGCAAAGGATAAAACCACCAAAATGAGTGCCGAACGAATCACCCAGCCCACAATCCGCCAAAGGCTGATGCCGACCGAACGCATCACAATCAATTCACTGTTTGAAGCTAGAGTCCCTAAACCCAATACCGCGCCAATCAAGGCTGAAATCGGTAAAATTTCATATAAATAATTCGGTGAACTCCATAACACATACTGCAAAGCATTCCATGCGTTATAACCTTCTTTCAGCGAGCCCAATTCACCTAAATAAGTAAAAAGCACTTGTAAGCCAGCCAATACCGCGGTCGCACCAAGCATGGCTAAAGCAGTAGTTTTGGTCACATGTTTTGCAACTATACGACGTGCCAACATTTTAAGACCTCACTCGCTGAATTTGTTTCTTAATTTTGGGCGCTAATTTTTGTTTACGCGAGAACAATGCTGCTGCAATACCGTAAATCACTAAGACCAGTGGATAAGCCCAGATGCCCATTTCATCTTTACTGATCCGCGTTTTGATCGCCATTAAGGCTACGATTAAACTGGCAAAAATAAGTAAAGCTGGGAACAGTTTTAGGTAACGCCCTTGACGAGGACTGACCTCAGACAAAGCAGTGGCAAGCAATAACGCCACCAAAATAGCGAACGGCACAAAGATTCGCCAACCGAGTTCACTGGCAACCACAGGATCATGACGGTTATCCCATAACTTCGAGCTTGGTAAAGCTTCTACTTCGGTACTTTCAAATTTTGCTTCTTTATCATTTTCTAAACGTAAACGATAACTTTGGAATTCAGCTTGAGAATAACGCGGTTGCCCCGGATAGATTTCGTAACGGCGGCCTTCAACTAAATCAACCACATTGGCATTGTCATCGGGCACTTCGACGCGGGTCGCTTCTTTTGCCAAAATAATGACATCAGGCTTGCCCTCTTTTTCTGCACGCTGATAGAAGAAAATATCTTTTAAGTTTTTACGGTCTTCTGACAAGTCCCCTGCATAAATGGTATAGGGCCCAGAGGAAATAAACTCTTTCGGTCGAACCAAGTCAAAGCCTGTTCGTACCGCTTGTGAAGTCGTTAATGCTTCAAACTGACGGATGCCCCAAGGCGACGCCCACAGCATCAAAAATGCTTGAACAGCCATAAAGACCACGGTCATCGGCACCAATAAACGTGACAATTGATTACGACTGACACCACTACCATTGAGCACAGCCATTTCATGATCGACATACAGACGACCAAAGACCAACATCAGACCAATAAAGAAACCGAGCGGAAGAATTAAGGTTAAAAATTCAGGCAAACGGTAGCCAATGATGCTAAATAAAATACTTGCATCTAAACGACCCTGCGCCGCCACACCAAAGTACTTGATCAAACGACCACCCATCATGATCAAGGTCAATAAGGCAATCACAACCAGTGATGTCGACACCACTTGCTTGACCAGATAACGCCGAATAATCAAATTAATTCTTCCAAAAATAGGGCCAATAAAAACTAGCGTTAGTTTACCCGAATGTAGAAAATATAAAACCTATACCCTTGTTGCTCATTGAAACTCTATTCATATAAATGTTTCAATGGTTTAATGGTTTATAAATTTAAAAAGGCATAAATACCGCACATGAAACTTTCTATTAATACGTCATTCCAAACGAATGCGTCCAGCCAATATTTGTTGATATTAGTAGATTCTGAGCACGTTACAAATGCAGCTACTTCATATCAAATCAATGATTTAGATAATTTAATTGAAGCAACTCAATTTAAAGCAGCACTCAATGAAAGTCTGCCTTTGGTGGCGAACATTGCCGCTTGTCGCAATAGCGCACTTTTAGGCCTCGGCAAAGTTGCTGAATTACAGGTCAATAAATTTGCAAAAATTGCACAAACCATTATTAAAGCGTCACAAAAAAAATTCAAACAGATCAGTGTCGATATCTCTGCCCTACCACAAGAACAACATTATTTATTTGCACTTAGCCTGACCCAAGCGGCTTATGCATTTGATGAATACAAGTCTAAGAAAAATGAATTTGTTTTGGAGCAGATCCATTTAATCGCTGCTGAAAGTCCATTAACCACTGCACAGCTTGAATTAATTTCTGCAGTGCAATCAGGTCAAAGTTTTACTCGTGACCTAGGTAACCGTCCGGGCAATATCTGCTTCCCTGAATATTTAGCCGAACAAGCTCAAGCGCTTGCAGCTGAATTCCCTGATCAACTCAAAGTGACTGTACTCGATGAACAGCAAATGGCTGATCTCGGTATGGGTGCTTTCCTTGCTGTGAGCAAAGGTTCTGACCGTCCAGGCCGTATTATTACCATCGAATACCTATCAAACCGTGAAGAAGCACCAGTGGTGCTTGTTGGTAAAGGTGTGACTTTTGATACGGGTGGTATCTCACTTAAACCGGGTGCAGGCATGGACGAAATGAAATTCGACATGTGCGGTTCTGCATCAGTTTTGGGTACCATCCGTGCGCTGTGTGAAGCGAAATTACAAATTCATGTTGTGGGCGCAATTGCTGCTGCAGAAAACATGCCATCTGGTCATGCCACTCGCCCGGGTGACATCGTAACCACCATGAGCGGTCAAACCGTTGAAATTTTAAATACCGATGCCGAAGGTCGTTTGGTACTGTGCGATACCTTGACCTATGTAAAACGCTTTAACCCTGCACTGGTGATTGATATTGCAACCCTTACCGGTGCATGTGTTGTGGCACTGGGTTCAGTCCTCACCGGTATGTTCACTCCTGATGATGAACTGGCTGCTGAATTGACCGCTGCAGGTCAACATAGCTTTGACCGCGTATGGCGCATGCCCGTGATTGAAGATTATCAAGAACAACTTGATTCTCCATTTGCAGATATTGCCAACATTGGTGGGCCAAAAGCTGGCTCTGTGACCGCTGCTTGTTTCCTTCAACGCTTTACGCGTGAATACCGTTGGGCGCATTTAGACATTGCTGGGACTGCATGGAACTCTGGTGCAAATAAAGGCGCAACAGGTCGTCCTGTACCATTATTAATGCAATTCTTAGCGAATCGTGCTCAAGCGAATGGCTAAAGTTAGCTTTTATTTATTTGAAAAAAGTCCTGAACGACAAGTCGAAAGCACTTGTCGTTTATGCCGTAAGATCCTGCGTCAGCCTGTACGTATTTGGCTACATTGTGCTGACCCAGACTTACAGCAACAACTTGATGAACGCCTGTGGAGTTTCGATCACACAGGTTTCATTCCCCATGGTATCGATCAACCCGAGGCAACGGTCTGTATTTCTACCCAATTGCCTGAGCAAGCCGACTGGATTGTGTTTAATTTTAACGATCAAGCACTTGAACAGTTCGCAAGTTTTAGTCACATTATCGAAATTATTGAAAATAACGAACCCGCTAAAATTATCGGGCGTGAAAAATATAAACAATATCGACGTTTGGGCGTTCAACCGCAGACCCATAAACTTTAACGTGATATTGGTTTTACCCTATTTGCAAGGAGGTGCACCATGGCATTGAATGTCGGTCCAGACTTTAAACAGCGCTGGTTAAAAGTACCTGAAGCTATTCGTCAGACCTTTATTGATGACCTTGGTCGCGTTTGCGATGTACTCAATCCTAGTACAGACATTAAACAATGGCTGGTCAATGACCAACAGCAGCAGCAAGTGTCTTTTGACAAAATTGAGTCTGCCTATGCAGATTTGAAAGCACAGCTGATTGAAGATGCTCGTATTCGCAAACAACTGGCTTTAGAAAAAGCCTTAGAAGAAAAACGTGAAGCAGAACAAGCCTATGCAGAACAACTGAAACGTGACGAAGAGTTACGCTTTGCTGCACAAACGCAAGCGCTCACCATGATGCAGCATAATCTTAATCGTGAAGTACAACACTATGCCGCTCGCTATCATAAAAATCCTGAAACGGGTTTAGCGGGATTAAGTCAAAGCTTATCGGTTAGCGAAGGACAGATGTTGTCAGAACTCGAAAGTGTACGCGTGCGTTTGGAACTTGAAGCAGAAACGCAAATCGAAATGGCCGTCAGTGATTTCCGTGCAAAATTGAAAACAGCCGCACAAGAAGAAATTGACTATATCTTAGAAAACTCCAATTTTTCGACAGAATCTACATCGTCCCAAGCATCTTAAGCCGTGCATCGAAATCTGGTCACTGTCATTAAACTGACATGTATTTGCAACATGATGTTCATATGACTGAAGCATTGTCCCTCAAAATACAATGCTTCAGGCATCCTAAAAATATAATCATGCATCCAGATGGGAATTCAATATGGACATCATTCACCAGATTACCCAGAAAATATCCTCTCTATCTGCTGGAGAACAATGGGACATTCGTGCCAAAGATCTTTGGCTGAGTCATTCAGACTTTCACAGTATTTCGGTGTATCTCAGCCGTGAATCAGAAAAAGGTGGTTTTAGCATTCAGCAACCGCCCCACAGCTCGATTTTTCAAACCCTTGATGTAGTGACCGTTACAAAACACTAAGTGGTCATCTACTCCATAAAAAAAGCCCACAACTGTGGGCTTTTTTTATGTCTAAGTTTGGCTTAGACCAAATCTGCAACTGCAGAAACGGTATGTCCTAGGAAATAACCGATACCGAGTAATAATCCAATCCAGATGAAACCACCTAGCACGTTATAGAACATAAATGTGCCAAGGTTCATGCGTGCAGACCCAGCAGCAAAAGGTGCAAAAGAACGTACAAAGGGTACAAAGCGTGCGACTAAAATCGTTTTACCACCATGCTTCATAAAATATTTATTGGTTTTGACCATATATTCGGGCTTAAAGTAACGTGTGTGCTTATTAAAGTACTTAATGCCTAGCACGCTGCCCGTGTAGTAATTGACGCAGTAGCCCAAGACCGATGCGACAAATAACAGCAGCCCCATAGTGTGTAAATGCACCACTTCCGTTGTTGAGCATAATGCGCCGATGGCAAGCAACAGGCTGTCTCCTGGCAGGAAGAACATAAATACTGAACCCGTTTCTGAAAATATCACCAGAAATAAAATGGCATAAATCCACACACCATAATTTTCCAATAACATGGGTAACCACTGTTCCAGATTCAGTAAGAAATCAATCATTATCACCTGTCTGATTATTCATCATATATGTCATACCGCGACGCATTATCACCAAAAATAAAAAAACAGTCTAATTTTTCAATCAGACTGTTTGGTTTTCTTCGGTATCAACTTATTTCAAGAAGCCATTTTCAGCGAGAAAATCTAAGCTAATTTTCGATTGCGCTGTGGTCTCAGCGGCTTTATCACCGAGCAATAAACGCTCAATATAACGTGCTAAAACATCCACTTCCAAGTTCACTTTAGCCCCAGCTTTCCACGTACCGATATTGGTTCGTTCAGCCGTGTGCGGAATTAAATTTAAGCTCAGCACATTGCCACGTAAATGGTTAATTGTCAGGCTTATACCATCCACGGTCACAGAGCCTTTTTCTGCTAAATAGCGTGCAATTTCTTTCGGTGCGGTCACTTCAAAATAAATTGAACGTGCATCTGAACGAACTTGAGTGATTTCACCCACTGCATCGACATGACCACTGACAATATGTCCACCAAAACGCGTGGTCGGCAACATGGCTTTTTCCACATTTACTGCCTGCCCTGCTTTCCAGTGTTCCAAAGTGGTCCGATTTAAACTTTCACGTGATACATCAGCTGCATACCAATTGCTACCAAAGTCAATCACGGTTAAGCAAATGCCATTGGTGGCAATCGAGTCCCCCAAATGCACATCCGACATGTCTAAATCTGTCTGGATACGCAAGCGGACATCGCCGCCCACGTTTTGAATGCTTTCAACTTTACCTAGACTTTCAATAATGCCTGTAAACATGTTCAATCCCTGAAAAATATGGGGCGATGATTTTTACCACAAATCAAGTTGCGTGCTCACACCAGAGGTATCAACCCCACCCAATTCTGCAAAATGGTGCAATTGACTCAACAACTGACGGATTGGTGGACCTGATTTGGCATGCGTATCCGTGATGACAATAAACTCTAGTACGCGCGCACGTTCAGACTGACGCTGCTTGCTCACACGGTAACGTGGTACATCTTGCGTCAATAAGCTTACTCGACCACGTTTTAAATTGGCTTGTAACAAATCTGTGGCGCTGATATTACCATCGGTTGAATAGCTCGTCAGGATGTAACGTGCATTGATGGTTTCTAATAATTTTTCATAAGCTTCTTTCGCATGCTTCGAAGAATTATACGGACTTGGACGTTCTTTACGCCATGCACGATCGATTCCGCTCTTAAAACCCTTGGTGTCTGGTGTTGGTAAATCCACCTGATCCCATAACGTTAAAGCATTCAACACATGGTAGTTACTGCTGTAAGCGTGCTGGTTATACGGTGGATCGAGATAAGCCACATCCACTTCAAAGCCACTCATTTGATTAGCCAAATGCTGTGCGTCGACACACCACATTTCAGCGGCGGGTTTTTTCGGATCACCAATTTCACAAAAACGACTTGGGGTCAGCCATAACAATGAACCGATACGATCTAAGGCTGCTTGGGTTTTACCGCCCCAACCATGATGGAAACTTTTAAATACACCGCTGGTATTGCTGACAAAACTTGCTGAATACAATAACGGCGCTAACAAAGCACTCATTTCCACATCATCAATCGCGCCTTGAGCTTGCCAAGTTGCAATTTGCTGACGAATCGCATCGATACGCATACCGTTACGGCGTTTAAAGAATAAGCGGTCACGTGCAGGATCGTAGATTTCATCATTACGTGGACACAAGTTATGGGTCACCCAACCTTTCACTTCTGGCAAACGGTTCAGATAATCAATCGCTTTCTGATAGCCACCCAACTCTTTAAACGCTGGTGCTTCAACGCAAGAGAGAATCGCGCTGTTCAAGGCGTGGCTGTAGGGTTCCCAGTCATTGGCAATAACACGATAGCCGTTTTGACGTGCCAACCGTGACACTACACCCGAACCTGCAAAAAAATCTGCAAATATCGGCGCACGACCATCTTCGCGTTTTAAGGTTCCCGTTTGCTCAAGTGCTTCTAAAATCAGATGTAATAGACGGCGTTTGTTTCCCAAATAAGGAACCAACTGATGGAAAAGATATTCGTCTGTGGTACGAGCCGCATGACGACGTTTGTGATAAACCGTAGACTCTGAATTCATAGCGTCTCTTGAGAAGGGATTAAACTTAAGCGAATGTCATCACCCAATTGAGTGACATCTTTCAGCTTAAATCGAAGCTGCTCTGCCATGCGGTCAAATTCCGCATTAAACATCGCACGTGCTGACTGACCCAACAAGGTCGGTGCAACATAACTGATCATTTCATCGATCAAATGTTCTTGTAAGAAAGCGGTCGAAAGTGTCGCACCAGCTTCCACAAGGACATCATAAATTTGGAACTGTTGAACACAGACTGCTAACAGATCGGCCAATGGCTGAATTTCAAATTGTACCACGCCCAAGTCAGCAAGTTCCTGACGATATGGCCCCATGACCATCACGGTTTCAGGTTGCTGCAATATTTTTGCGCTTAATGGCAAGCGGCCTTGACGATCTAGCACGATACGTTTCGGCTGAACCACGTTATGCATGTCAACAGTATCATCGAGCTGACGTACGTTGAGTAAGCAATCATCGGCTAATACAGTCTCAATCCCAGTGATTACGGCACCTGATATCGCACGCCAATGTTGTACATCTTGTCGCGCCATTGCACCAGTAATCCACTTAGACTCACCCGAGGCCATGGCCGTACGCCCATCAAGGCTTGATGCAACTTTGAGGCGGACATAAGGCATGCCCGTCGCCATGGCTTTTAAAAAGCCCGAGTTCAATTGATGCGCTTCTGCTTCACAAATACCTGTGATCACGTCAATGCCAGCATCACGTAGGATTTGTACACCTTTACCCGCAACCAATGGATTGGGATCGGGACAGGCCACAACGACTTGAGCAACACCTGCTTCCACCAAACCTTTGGCACAAGGTGGCGTACGTCCATAGTGTGCGCAAGGCTCCAAAGTCACATAAGCGGTTGCGCCACGTGCGGCCTCACCTGCATCACGCATTGCAAAGACTTCTGCATGCGGCTGACCCGCTTTGGGATGAAAGCCTTCACCAACCAATTGACCATCTTTGACAATTACACAGCCCACATTGGGATTGGGACGCGTGCTGTATTGCCCCTGCTGTGCCAATGCAATTGCACGCCGCATCCACTGTTGATGCTGCTGCAACGTCACTTGATCTAACTCAGACATGTAATCACTCATGATAAAAATGGAAGCAGATGTGCATTAGTGCTCACGCTGCTGCATTTGTTCAATTTGACGACGAAAAGCTTCTACATCTTGGAAGTCTTGATACACAGAAGCAAAACGCACATAAGCCACATGGTCTAAAGCAAACAAAGACTGCATAACAATTTCACCAATGGTGCGTGATTTCACGTCACGTTCACCCAAACGGCGAATTTGCAATTGAATATCACTGAGTACCGTTTCAATTTGCTCTTGCGTTACTGGACGCTTTTGCAAGGCATGCATCAGCGAGCGGCGGAGCTTGGCTTCATCAAAAGGTTCGCTCTTTGAATCAGACTTGATGACACGCGGCATCACCACTTCATAGCTTTCAAAAGTTGTAAAACGTTCACCGCAACTAATACATTCACGGCGGCGGCGTATCTGACAGCCTTCAGCAGCAAGACGTGAGTCAATCACTTTACTGTCTTCAGCGTTGCAAAATGGACAATGCATAGCGGTTAAATTGAACAAATCCGAATGGATTTAGAGTGTAGCAAAAATTTTGAAATTTGTAGAGCTTTACGCTAGATATGGAAAAAAAACAGCCCTTTCGGGCTGTTTTACACAATATATTGATTTACTGTGATCTTATTATTCTACACGTTCACCATGTTGACTTAAGTCTAGACCCATACGTTCGTCATCAGCTTCAACACGGATGCCAATCACTAGATCAATCACTTTCAAGATAATGAATGTCATCACAGCTGAGTAAGCAATGGTCGCTAGTACACCTTCGACTTGAACCCATAATTGATGCATTAAGTTGCTCGGTGCTTTATCACCCATGATGAATTCGCTGGCAAAGAATGCTGTAAGGATCGCACCCACGATACCACCGACACCATGCAGACCAAACGCATCCAAAGAGTCATCCGCTTTCAACGCACGTTTCAGCGCAGTAATACCCCAGAAGCAAACCACACCACCGATCAGACCCATCGCTAGAGCGCCGCCAACTGTTACAAAACCAGCCGCAGGTGTAATCACTACAAGACCTGCTACCGCACCAGAAGCGCCACCCAAGACAGATGCTTTACCACGAACTACTTTTTCAGTAATTAACCATGCCACTGCTGCTGCCGCTGCTGCAACTTGTGTTACCACCAATGCATAACCAGCTGAACCATTTGCACCTAGAGCAGAACCACCGTTGAAACCGAACCAACCTACCCATACAAGGCTTGCACCGATGACGGTTAAAGTTAGGTTATGTGGCGCCATAGATTCACGGCCAAGCCCCATACGTTTACCAAGCATATACGCTGCAACAAGACCCGCAATACCTGAGTTGATGTGAACAACCGTACCACCCGCAAAATCAAGCGCACCGTCGTTTCCTAACCAACCACCACCCCATACCCAGTGGGTAATTGGTGCATAAACCACAACACTCCAAATTGCGATGAACGCAACGAAAGCACCGAATTTCATACGTTCTGCAATCGAACCGCTAATAATGGCAACGGTAATGATGGCAAATGTCATTTGGAAAATAACAAAAAGAATCTCTGGAATCGTACCGGACAAGGCTTCTGTGGTGATACCCGACAACATAAATTTGTCTAAGCTACCGATAAAGGCATTACCTTCACCAAATGCTAAGGTATAACCCACAATCACCCACGTTAAGCTCACGACACCTGCCGCAACGAAACTGTGTGCCATCGTGCTGAGTACATTTTTCTTACGGACCATACCGCCGTAAAATAATGCTAAACCGGGAATTGTCATGAGTAAAACAAGTGCAGTGGACACTAAAATCCATGCTGTATCACCTGTATCGAGCTTAGGCTCTTCTTCTGCAGGTGCTGGCGCTGCTTCAACTGGAACTGCAGTTTCTGTTGTATTTAGCGTTGTTGTATTTGCAGTATCAACTACTGTGACTTCTTCTGTAGGTGCTGTTGCGCTTTCTTCAGCCCACGCAACAGAACCACCTAAAAGTGCACTGGACAAGCCGAGTGCAATTAGCATCTTTTTCATTCGTATCCCCCGACCTGATTTTCTGAGTTATTAGCTACTCAGCAAACTTCATGCCAATTTTTTAAACGGCATCTGCACCTGTTTCACCAGTACGGATACGGATGACTTGTTCCAGATTGCTTACAAAAATTTTACCGTCGCCAATTTTTCCTGTGCTTGCAACACGAGTAATGGATTCAATTACGGTATCGACCATTTCATCACTGATTGCGATTTCGATTTTTACTTTTGGTAAGAAATCAACCACATATTCAGCACCACGATAAAGTTCAGTGTGACCTTTCTGGCGACCGAAGCCTTTAACTTCAGTGACAGTGATCCCTTGAACACCATTTTCAGAGAGTGCTTCACGCACGTCATCTAATTTAAAAGGTTTTACAATTGCAGTTACGAGCTTCATGTTTTGTTTTCCTTCGGCTTATTTCACCTGTAAGGTTTTATGTTCAATTTTCATGCCAATATGACTACAGTCGGGGGAAAATAGTCAGCCCAGCATGAGATTTCTTTATAACCTATTTTATACGGATAATCTTGCGTATGCTTATAAAAATAGACGTTTTTACTAGAAGAATTACGATTTTACTGATCGATTAAACGCATATTTAAATGAAAGCACTATGGTCATGAATGTGGCGATGTTAAACTGCTGCCACCAAATCACTGAGGATGGTCTAAACAATGATTGAAACCTTATTACAAGCGATATTAGAACAAATCGATCAGCCGAAAAAAGACGTCGAACATAATCTTCGCAGCTTACTCAATGAAGCTGTGAGCAAAATGGATCTCGTGTCGAAAGAAGAAATCGAACGCCAACGTACTGCACTGAATAATGCCAATTTACGTTTAAATGAATTGTTGAAACACGTCGAAGAACTCGAACAAAAAATTCAGAACAAAAAATAAGCACCTTTTTAGTGCAACAAAAGACGCATAACGATTAAAAATAATGCACCATAACGGAACAATAATATGTCTTTTGCCAAAATCTATACTCGGGGTTTGCTCGGCTTAAATGCACCCCAAATTGAAGTTGAAGTCCATGTCAGCCAAGGTCTGCCTTCATTGACCATTGTTGGCCTACCTGAGGCCGCCGTCCGTGAAAGTAAAGACCGTGTCCGCTCTGCGATTATTAATAGCGGCTTTCAGTTTCCGACCAAACGTCTGACCATTAATCTTGCACCCGCAGATTTACCGAAAGATGGTTCACGTTTAGATCTCGCCATAGCTTTAGGGATTCTGATCGCGTCGGGACAACTTCCTGAAAATGCAGCAGATGGTTTTGAATTTATTGGAGAATTAGCACTTGATGGTTATTTACGACCTGTCAGTGGCATCTTAAGTATAGCCATTGCCTGTCAGCATATCGGGCATCATCTGATTCTACCGGCACTCAATGCCGATGAAGCGGCGCAACTGCCGGAGTTCCAAGTCTTTCCTGCGCAGCATCTTAAGGATGTGTGTGAACATTTAAGTCGTTCAGCCTTAATCAGTAGCCATCCCTCGACATCGTCAGCCAATCAACACAGTTACCCTTTTGATTTATCTGATGTGAAAGGTCAACTGAGACCACGTCGTGCTTTAGAAATTGCGGCTGCAGGCGGTCATTCCCTACTATTTCGTGGCCCTCCGGGCACAGGCAAAACTCTACTCGCCTCGCGTTTAGCCAGCATTCTGCCCCCCTTAGATATGCAAGAAAATTTGCAAGTCGCGAGTATTTATTCCATTGCAGGTGCAAATCATCATTTTGGGCAGCGTCCATTTCGTGCGCCGCACCATACCGCATCTGCGATTGCCCTCGTCGGTGGCGGATGTCACTTACAAAAATAAAAGCTAGTTTACAAAAATAGAAGCTAGTCAAATATATAAAAATAGACTATTAATAACTCATAATTTCTTTTTTATAATAACCTTTATTAGAGTATATTCTGATATGACCTCTATTGACTCATTTCCTGATGATGAAATCGAACGAGTTGTCTACCTATATAGTTGTTTAAAGTTAAATTCGAGTTCTGAATCTGACAATATATTAATTGAAGTTCTACTTGTTGAGCTTGATGCGGCAAACCCTAATCGTTTAAATGTATCTGAAAATTCTTACAACAAATATGATGTCACTTTTCGAGATTTGGATACAGTACAAATTGGCACAATATGGAAAGGCCAAACACGAATAGAGGGAAGAAAATTCTCTTTTAATAACTGTCTGAGAACAGTTAATTTTGAGTTTGATTTTTCCATTAACGAACCAAAGATCATTAGATTTGATGCTAAGATTCCTGATTCAGACGAATACTACTTATATAATGAAAAAATATTCATTCCTAAAAATGAATACAGTGCAAATGTGCCTTTTAGATATTACCCATTTTTAATGAGTAAATATTGTATTTTAAAATCAAATGATAATATCGAAGTACTTACAAGTTGTATTCATTCACTCCATGCTTTTTATATCCCTGCAAGAAAGGACATTAGAGGCCATATCATCAATGAAAATTACAGTATTTCACATATAGTTGATTTATTTTTAGAAAAATATGAAATTCAAAATGTTGAAAATGTTGAAAATGTTGAAAATGTTGAAAATGTTGAAAATGTTGAAAATGTTGAAAAAATATCTGTTGTACTGAAAAAAAATATGGTTAAAACCATAGGAAAAGAAGCGATCACATTTTTGGCAAATCTAGCACTAAACAAAAACACCCAAGAAAAAGTGCTAAATATACGAAATTCGTTAAATGACATAAAACTCGATAAAACTGGAAAGCCATATCCATCTAGATTTCCTAGTGTAATTCCTCCGCATTCAACAACAATGAGCTTAACTGCCGAAGGTATTTGGCTTGAAAATGGAAAACGATTTTTAATTACACACGTATCTAAAGTTTCTCCTATTGCTGATTTTCCTATAGTAGCTTATGCACCTGTAACAGAATCAGAGGAACAGATAGAAACCATTGATAAAGATAAAGTTCATAGACAAGGTCGAAACAAAAAAAAACGCAATAACACTCGTATCAACACCCAAGAAGACCCATCTCACAACAGAGGTGAAAATAAAAAACAGACTGATATTTCAGTAGATTTTACTGACTTCGATATTGAGATTATTGAAGAAGTAATTGAAACTGAATCAAATATACAATATATTGAAAGTAAAGAAAAAAATGAAAATAAAGATGAAGAATCATCAGGCAACCGTTATGGCAATAGAAAGAATAAACCTACAAAATCTGAAAATTCAGAAAAAAAACCGAATAAACTAGATGTAGATGATCTTGCTCTTATATTTAGTAGTTTAAAAAACATTGAAGCTAAAAAAGATTCTACTAAATTAACTAAAGTATCTTGCATTGATCAAAGTGGAAATCTTTCAGACACCTTTTCACTTTTACAGATAAAGCCCATCGTTAAATTCCCTATTCATAATACTTGGATTAACGATGACGTTGGAAGATTACTTTTGTTTTTAAAGTTAGAGTTAGCCGAATTTCATGATCATCTTTACCTTATTGATATTAAGAAAAATAACAAAAATAATGAAGCATTTTGTTTTTTTCTATTTATTACCAAAGAGATGCTTAATGAAAAAAATATAACCATGATTTGTGAAGCAATTGAGGGGAAAAAAGGAACAAAAAAATGGTTCGATATTTGCAAGACTAACTTCAATCAAAAAAGAGCCATGAAGCACATGCATACTGACCAAGCTGATTGGGTTGCAAGTTTTAATAAAATTTTCAAAATATTAATAAAAAAGAAAAAATTATAAATAGAGAATTAAATTTACTAAAATATGCTTCGTATTTATTGAAGAATTACGAAGCAGGGCGAATTCAAACATGAGGTGCGACAGTTTGAAAAGTCTTATGATAATCAACAAGCTGAGCAAATTTCTCTAATGGTGTAAGCCAATCTAACGCTTTTCTAGGACGAGTATTCAGTGACATGGCA
>NZ_VPAF01000016.1:0-76327 GCF_013419345.1 Acinetobacter sp. YH12086 | reverse complement strand
GTGCAGGGCTAACTGTTGTAAGTTGGCTTGCAACGTGGGATTGGGGTTTTTTAGTCGGTGTCATTATCGGCTTGGCTGGTCTTGCGATCAGTTTTGCAAACTACTTATCAAATAAGCAATTTCAAAAGCGCAAAGATCAACGTGAGCAAGAAGAACATGAACTGAAAATTGCGAAATTGCGAGGGCAATGCAATGTCAAACAAGACTAAATATTGGACGTATGGATTAGCAGCTTCGGCTGCTTTTTTTGTGGGCTTAGAAAAGTATGAAGGTTACTCAGCAAAACCCTATAAAGATAGCGGTGGGGTTGTAACACAGGGCATTGGATCTACAACCAAACCAGATGGTAAACCAATCAAAATGACTGATCCGCCAATCACGCGCAAGACTGCTCAAGAGTGGGTAAAGGCGCACGTGTCTAAAGATGAGATTGCATTTCGAAAGTCACTTGGGGGTGTGAAGCTTTCGCAAGTTGAATACGATGTGTACCTCGATTTTTCATATAACTTTGGTGCGGCTAACTGGCGCTCATCATCAATGTTACGCAACTTAAGAGCGAACCAGTACAAGCAGGCTTGTAACTCATTGCTTAAATGGAAATACGTAGCTAAGCGGGACTGCAGTATTCGTTCTAACAATTGCTATGGCGTTTGGACTCGACAATTAGAGCGCCATCAAAAATGCATAGGAGCGCAATAGTGCCATTACTAATCTGGAAATATAAAACATGGATCGCAATTGCGGTCTTTTCTTTTTTATACGTGGGGCAAATTGCATACACAAATCATCTAGCGGGCAAGTTGCGTATCGCTGGTGAGCAATGTAATGCAAAAATCCAAAAAATCGAGCAGAAGCACCTTAAAGCTTTGGCTGAAAAACAAAATCTAATAAACCAGGTAAGTGCAGATTATGAAACACTTAAATCAGAACAGCGTGTGCAAGTCGAAACAGTCACGCGAGAAGTTCAAAAAATTATTGAACGGCCTGTTTATCGCAATGACTGCTTTGATGATGACGGCGTGCAGCAACTTAACTCACTTATCGCCAGTGGTGCCAGCAAACCTCCTTGAGTCATGCGCAGATCTGCAACAACTAGAGTCCGGGCAGGGTAAAGCTTTAATGCTTTGGTCTGTTGATACGGTTGCTAAATACAATGACTGCAAGGCGCGACATGGTGCAATTGTAAAAGCCCTCAAGTGAGGGCTTTATTCATCAGTTACCCTTAATATGTCCAAGTATTGAGTTATAATTTCATTGTACAAAAACATAGTAAGATCATTCGTAAAGTACTTGAAGTAATCATCTAATACATTAGTGGTGATTCGCTCTTCCCATACTTTATGAAAATTATCTTCTCTAATTCCAATTTTATTTAATGACTCAATCTTTTTGCGTAGGTCATTGGATTTGGGGTCTTCAGGTTCTTTATGAATCACATAATGTAGTTCATTCATATCCAAAATTATTTGATTCAAATATACGATGATCTCATGTTCAAATTCCCAAATTTCATTACTGAGTTGTCTTAACTCAACCACGGTAAACTCTTTACGACGAATTTTTATTTTCCACTTATAAAATTGGGTTCTATTGGAATTTATTCTATTTAAGATATCTTGGACTTGTTTTTTTATCACAAGCACATAATTTACTTGAATTTCGTTCTTTTTCATTTCACGCCAATCATTAAATAATAAAGACGCAATATAAGCTGCAGTAAGAGTTGCTGCTCCACCAAAAAAAACCTATCGATACTGAAAATGACTTATCCAATACCTCGGAAAAACCAAGGTTCGTTTGAGAATAAAAATTAAAAGCCAAAGCAAACACTGGAAAAATAATCAAGAAACACAGAAAGATTGCGGTTTGAGCTTTGTCGTTTATGATTCTGACCTTCTTATCACTCACTAATTATCTCCACACCTTCCCAAAGCTTTCCTTTCTTTTTCGCCAAGAATATATTTGCATCTCTTTTACTCATAAAATACTTGGCTTTCTCGTAATCACTGGTCCAATGCCAACCCGATTGATCTACAAAATTCACTTCTGATAATTCCCAATAACCCAAATCATCTTCTTGTTTTACATAGGAGAGATACTTTTTATTTTTCTTCATAACAATCATAGATTCACCTCACCAGCTATCAACCATATCAGCCCAATCTTGCATCATTTTTCTACGCTCTTCTAAATTTTGAGCGTGATTATATGTGCCACGAACGGCATTTTTATCTACATGCGCAAGCTGCAATTCTATCCATTCTGAGCTATATCCAGCCTCATGAAGCAATGTTGATGCTGTAGCTCGAAAGTCGTGTGCAGTAAACTCAAAACCCATAGATCCAAGCGCTCGATTTATGGTGGTTTTGTTCATTATTTTTGATTTATTAAAGACCGAGCAAAACACATATTCATCATTTGATTGTAGTTTTTGACTCTCTAAGATTTTAAAAATTTGATCGCTAATTGGCACCAGATGAGTTCTGTTCATTTTGATGTTTCGCTCGCCTTGATCCAGCTGCTCTTTCGTTGCTGGTGGTATGGTGATTAATCTATTTTCAAGATCAACCCACTCCCAACGCAAGCGACAAACTTCAATTGATCGCATCATTGAATACAATAAAAGGAGTATGGAATTTTTAACCATTTCAGTAGATCGACTGTTTTTTAGCGCACTATTAAAACGTGATTTTTCATCACTCGTTAAAGGTCTAGCGGTTTGCTTTGGAGGGCGCTCAACAGTTTGGCCAAGTGATATTGCTGGATTGCTTTCGCAGCGCAGATTGGCGATAGCGTAGTTGAAGATTGAATTCACAAGTTGGCGATTTCGAATAGCCGTGCTTTCACCAGTACCATGATTCATCTGCTTAGATACGCGCTTAATCGTATCTTTCTGCATTCTGAGCACATCATGCGGAGTAATTGTTTTTAAATCTTTGCTGCCAAATGCAGGGAATAAATCACGCGCAAAAGCTTTCTCTACTGTAAGCCGAAATGATTCAGACCTTTTGTTTTTCTTTACTTCATACCATTCAAGGGCAATATCCTTAAATGTAGATTCTGACTTAAGTTTAGCTTGCTCCTTTTCCTCAATTCGATATTTAGCTGGATCAATATTCTGGTCCAATAGTGTTTTTTGATCTATAGTTTTTTGACGTGCTGTAGCTAGGCTTACAACCGGGTATTCACCAAGACTTAACATTGATGCTTTCCCGAGAAAACGATAACGAAAGCGCCAGTGCTTCGAGCCATTTGGACGCACTTCAATACATAGTCCAGAATGATCTGCCATCCTGTACATTTTATCTCTTGGTTTTAATTGTTTGATCTTGGTATCATTTAGCATAGGTTGTGAGTAACGAAGTGTCGAAAGCTTGTTACTCACAATCTTACTCACATATCCATTTAATGCAATTAGACAATAATTTACGGCAGTTAATGTAAGAGGGCATGTTGAGTACGGCTAAGTATTTTATTTTTATAACAATTTATAATATTTAACAAATCTGATTCTTTTCGATCATCAAAAGCATGAGCGTATTAACCTTTGAAATTTATGCACTTAAATGTGCTTTGAATAGTCCGAAATGATTCTAAATAGTTGTATATTGACCCAAATATCGTGTGGATATTTTAAATAGAAAAATAGTGAAATATTTAGAATGCAGCCAATCATAGCAAATATTATTCAATTTCTGCTGAACAATTTCGCCAAAGTTCATCGCAACTGAAATCATTTCAATAAATTTTCGACTTATAAATTTGGGATTTAATTTGAACAAGACATTAGGCTGAATTTAAGTGGGTAAAATATGTTCAATTGATATTTTAAAAAGATCTGCTTGATGTCGTTAAAAATAGCAATTCAGGCTCTAGATGGAAAAATATGAACCGTTTTGAAGCAAAATCACCAAAATGGAGCACAATTAATGTTAAGGTAAATTGATTAAAATTAAAACAAAATGGTTAAATTAACGTCAAAAAATGGGTACTTTACGGGCTCAAAAAACCTAGATATCGATCATTAATTCAGTTATTACGTCAGTATTTTTCCATTTATAACTAGCTAAGCCATTAGTTTCTATCGTATTTAAATTCGACCTTAAAGCTTTGATAAAATCTCAATGATTTTATCGTTGAAAGCGATTAATCATTTTGGTGCAAAACCAAGTTGCACTATTTTGATACACCTGCGAGAAGTTTTTAAACAAAAGTGATGAAGAGTGGCTGAATATGGTGCATTTACTGTTACACACAGTATAATAGTCGAAAAGCTAGGAGCTAAAATCTTCTATTCTGATAAGGAATTCAATATTTTAGCTTGGCTTTTAAAAGTTGGTACGGTAATTGCTTAATAACTACCAACTACTAACACGCACTTCAGTGTGCACAAAAAAATCATCGGAGCAAAATGAGCATGGCGAACAAGGTCCTTCAACTCATCCAAGAAAGTGGCGCAAAATGGGTCGATTTTCGCTTTACTGATACTAAGGGTAAAGAACAACACGTAACTTACCCAGCAGATTCAATCGACGAAGATACGTTTGAAGATGGCAAAATGTTTGATGGTTCTTCAATTGCTGGTTGGAAAGGCATTGAAGCATCTGACATGATCTTACGTCCAGATGCAGAAACTTGTTTTATCGACCCGTTCTTTGCAGAAGCTACAGTTGTTGTGACTTGTGATGTTATCGAACCTTCAACTGGTCAAGGTTATGAACGTGACCCACGCTCTATTGCTCGCCGTGCGGAAGAATACCTAAAATCAACTGGTATCGGTGATACTGCTTATTTTGGTCCAGAACCAGAATTCTTCGTATTTGACGAAGTAAAATGGGACATCGATATGTCTGGCGCGCGCCACACATTAATCGCTGAAGAAGCTGCTTGGTCTACTGGTAAAGATTACGAAGCTGGTAACTCTGGTCACCGTCCACGTGTGAAAGGTGGTTACTTCCCAGTTCCTCCTGTAGATTCTTCACAAGATATGCGTGCAGATATGTGTGCAAAAATTGAAGACATCATGGGCCCAGGTCGTGTAGAAGTACATCACCACGAAGTTGCATCTTGCCAGCTTGAAATCGGTGTAAGCTTCAACACTATGGTTCGCAAAGCGGACGAAGTTCAACAGTTCAAATATGCTGTTTGGAACGTTGCTCACCAATATGCTAAAACTGCTACATTTATGCCTAAACCAATGGTTGGCGATAACGGTTCTGGTATGCACGTTCACATGTCAATCTCTAAAGACGGCAAGAACTTGTTTGCTGGTGATGAATACGCTGGTCTTTCAGAAATGGCGTTGTACTTCATTGGCGGTGTGATCAAACACGCTCGTTCATTGAACGCAATCACAAACCCATCAACTAACTCGTACAAACGTTTAGTACCACATTTCGAAGCACCGATTATGCTTGCTTACTCAGCACGTAACCGTTCAGCTTCTATCCGTATTCCTTACGTTTCTAGCCCTAAAGGCAAACGTATTGAAGCACGTTTCCCAGATCCAATGATGAACCCGTACTTAGGTTTCGCTGCACTTCTTATGGCTGGTCTTGACGGTATTCAAAACAAGATCCACCCAGGTGAAGCTGCTGACAAGAACTTGTACGACCTTCCTCCTGAAGAAGAAGCTAAAATCCCTACAGTGGCTCATAGCTTAGATATGGCGCTTGAAGCTCTTGCAGCTGACCATGATTACCTTCTTAAAGGTGGCGTGTTCACTAAAGAAATGCTTGATGCCTACATCGAACTTAAAACTGAAGAAGTTCGTCGTCTTAACACGACTACTCACCCAGTTGAATTCGACATGTACTACAGCTTGTAATTCTATACAGAATTACACTGTAAAAAGACCCGCCTTGTGCGGGTTTTTTTATGAGATGGGTTAAGATAAAGCAAAGAGTTGAATAAATATCTAAACATGGCAAAACCACGTAAAAAACATACCGGTTTTTTCCCTTGGATTGATCCAGCAGATCAGGCAAAGGGATTTAAACTCAACTTCTCAGAAGTGACTTATTTGGAAGTTGGGCGGACCGTTGAAGGTTATAAACAGGCTCAATTTGTCGAACTGAAAAACCCAGAGCTGGCATTGGAGTTTGAATACCCTGAAAGTTTTTATATTACAACCGAAGGGTTGGTTTTAATAAAAACGCCGCAAGGCAAGTTTGAAGCCATTGCCAAGACAGATAACTTTTAATTCAACACTAAAAAATTGAACTTAAAAAATGACCTGAAACACAGCAGGTCATTTTTATTGAATGTCTAGCAATTCACCAACCATCATTGCAAACCATGCTGTTTTAAATTATCGATTTCATATGGCGCATCTTCGGCAGGGTAGCGTAAGTTTTCGAATCCTTTGGTTTTGGCAATGGACCAAATCACACTCTCTCCCGCAGGGATGTTTTGGCTGCGCTGTGAATATAGTGGGTCTTGTAGGGCGTCTGCTGCTGAAATAAAAGTCCAGCCATGTTGCTGAAAGGCGGTAAGGAGATCTTTTAAAAATGCGGCATTAATAGCATTCACATGTAAAAGTAAAACATGCTGTGGTGAACGATTTATGGTGAGCTGGGCAAGTTGGTCATAATAATCTGCTCGGTGAAGCAGGTGAGCAATATACGCTTGTTTTAGGGGGTCTAATTTGTCCTGATCTTGCTGTTTGGCATAGTCGAGATATTTTTGGTTATAAAACCAGTCACTGGCATCGATACTCACACCGCCAATGCGGTATTGATGCTGCTCTAACCATTGATAGACAGCATCACGCTTTTTAGCGCTATTACCTTCTTTTAAAAATGGATAACGATAGATACGTGTGTAATTCGGCAGCGTTTTTAACACGGTATCCGAATGTTCAATGCTGTGCAGATAATCTTTTAATGTGACATTTTCTTTATTCAGATTTTGGTGCAGTGCACTATGATTGCCAATCAGATGGCCAGATTGTCCCCACGCTTGAATCAGTTGTTTACCTTGATAATCGCCAATTTTAATCAGGCTCGGAAAAACAATACTTTTGATTTTTTGATCATGCAGATGCTTTAAAATTTGAGCATTGATTTGTTCCGCTTGTGCGTTAAACGCTGGATTTAATCCATCATCAAAACTGAGTGCAATAGATTTTGCTTGAACCGTGATATTGGCACAAAGTAAAACGAAAAAAATAAAAACATGTAGCGGGTAAAATGGAAACATTATGCTTGTGTAATTTAGTGGTTATCCAAGACATCATACTGTGTATATGAGGTTTGTGTTGATTGCATATGTAATGAAGTGCTTAAGCTGTTTTGGTTTTGCTCATTTTACTGAAAACAAGCTATGGGTCATGAAAAACGATGTTGAGTTGGTTACACTAATGATTCGCTATACTCAGCAAATGGTTAAAGGGAAATGAAATATGCAGCGTCAAGCATGCGAAATGCGGGATAAAAGAATGTCTCCTGAATTAAGAACATGGTTGTATGCTTCGGGTTCATTAACCCAACAATTAACAGATTTTGCCCAAGGTGTATTTAAAGTTGAGCCGAGTATTGAGCAATTTCAACGTATGACGCTTCAAGATGCACGGTGGCTACAAATGCCAATACAGCACACAGCTTGGGTACGTGAAAGTTATTTATATGGCTGTGAAGCTGAGCCGTGGGTCAAGGCAAAAAGTATATTTCCAATCCTTAGCATACAAGGACGTGCGCGGATTTTTCAGCATATTGGTAAAAAACCGATCGGACATTTTTTATTTCAGCGTACCAATCCGAAGTGTGAGCGGCGTGTACTGTGGCTAGACGATGGTTGGACACGTCAGAGCTGTTATACTTGGCATGGTTGTAAATTTATTGTTCAGGAAACTTTTTTAGCGAGTTTTGAACAATATTTGCAGAAATAACATTACCAGATGAAGGACAATCATGGCCGTGGTGCAACAGATTACTTGGCAGCAGCGTTTAGAAGCTTATTACTATTTATGTCGCTTCGATAAGCCAATTGGCACGGAACTGGTTTTTTGGCCAACCATGTGGGCACTTTGGATTGCCAATCAAGGAACACCGCAATTCAGTATTTTGATTCCCATGATTTTGGGCACGATATTTATGCGTGCAGCAGGTTGTGCGATTAATGACTTTGCTGACCGTAAAGTCGATGGTGCTGTGGAAAGAACCAAGCATCGTCCTTTAGCCACTGGAGTGATTAGTGCTAAAGAAGCCATATATGTGTTCTTGATCTTGGTGCTTGCTAGCGCATGTATGTTGTTCTTTTTACCGATAGAAACTTTTTATTGGTCCTTTGGGGCATTGTTTTTAGCGTTCATTTATCCCTTTATGAAACGCTACACGCATCTGCCACAAGTATTTTTAGGCGCGGCATTTTCATGGTCGATTCCTATGGCCTATACCGCTGTGGGGCAAACACCTGATTTAACGTGTTGGTTATTGTACTTTGGTAATTTGGCGTGGACGGTTGCGTATGATACACAATATGCCATTACTGACCGTGAATATGATTTGAAAATTGGCGTGAAATCGACTGCGATTTTATTTGGTAAATACGATATTGAAATCATTTCATTATTGCAGGTGCTTAGTATTGTATTGATTGCTATTGCGCTGTATTTAGAAGATCTCTTGATGCCATTCGGTTTGGTCGCGTTATTGGCTGTGGCTGCCGATTTTATTTACCAGTGGACTAAAACCAGAGGCCGTGATCCGCAGTTATGTTTTTGGGCGTTTCGCCATAACCGTTGGGTAGGGTTTATGATTTTTATTGGAATTTTTATGGCATTGGCTCTTTAATGTCATTGATCTGAAACTTTTTAAAATAAACTAAAGCATCCTATTCGGGTGCTTTTTTTTATGCATTAATAAAAAGGCATGTAGTTTCATGTTTAAAGAATAATGATTAAAAAGGATATTTTATGAAACGTTCAAAAATAGCATTGGCTTTGACAGTTGCAGTTTCTATGCTGTCTTTAACCGCGTGTAATGACGATGATAATGACTCATCATCTTCGAATCAAAAATCAACATTTGTGTCTGAAGCAAATTATGCTTTCAATACAGTAGACAATACATCGTCCATTAAAGTCATGACCTATAACATGACAAATGTACAGGGGAAAGCAGCGACTGCAACAGCCTTGGTGTTATTTCCAAAAGCTACACAACCTAAAGATGGGTATCGCGTTGTGGTGTGGGAGCATGGGACAGTCGGAGCAGGAGATGAGTGTGCGCCAAGTAAAAATCTAATTCATCCACGTTTTAAAATTCTAGCTAACACGCTTATGGCGGCAGGTTATGTAATTGTGGCGCCAGACTATGAAGGCTTAGGAACCAAAGGAGTTCATCCATACCTTAATTTATCAAGTGCGGCAAATTCGGCGCTTACTGCAGTTAAAGCGGCAAAAGAACATTATGGTAAGCAACTCAATGGTCAGTGGATGTCGATTGGTCAATCGCAAGGTGGTCATGCATCCTTAGGCACGGCGGAATTTGCGAATACCGATACTAACTATAAAGGTGCAGTAGCAGCCGCACCTGCGTCGAGTTTAGGCACGATTATTAAGATTTATTTAGATCCAAAACTAAATGTTGATGCAAACGGTCAACCTAAACCCCATGGATTGAATAGATTGGATGAACAGTTGGCTCAAGTGCGTTATGCACTTGGTGTGGGGCAGCTTTCGGAGGTTCAAGCACAAGCGTTAATTGATCAAATTGCAGATGGCTATGCTGAGCTTTTGGCATATGCTGCATTGACCAGTTCGGGTATTAAAGCCTATGAGCCAAATTATGATTTAAAAAATATTTTTACTGCTGATGCCGGTGTTATTGCAGAAAAAGCCTATGGACGTACAGGGGATGACGGTGCATGTTTAAGTTATGCCGATCCAAATGGCGCAAATGGTTTGCAAGAACAGTTTAAAGCAGCTGTGATTGAATTCTTAAAAGATCCAACGCATACGGTTTCACAGTACGGAATTGATTTGAATAAAATCGATACCGATCCTGTCGTTCAGAAATTTTTAAATGATAATCAGCCAGCGACAAATGCTACTGCTGCCAAAGTAATTAAAGCGCCTGTGTATATTATTCAAGGTGCAAATGATCAGGCAGTTATTCCTGTGGTTACGCAAGCGCTATTTGCAAATATGAAAACACAAGCGAAGAAGTATTTCCCAGATGAAAATTATGCTGAAGGTTATCAATTAGACGTTGTGCCAAATGCAAGTCATACACAGGCAATTATCTGTAGAAATGCGCAAGCGGTCGAATTTATTCAAGCTAAAATGTCTGCAGGTACAGGTATTGTCTTAACCAATGAGCAAAAAGATGCAAGCCAAAGTCCACATTGTAAGGGGGTAGCTGCTTCAAGCTAAGTTTTTTCAATAATAAAAAAAGGAGCATGTCTCCTTTTTTTTGCATATTGGATTATTAATCATTCAATCCTTAAAAATGAGGGGCACAGTTAGTTCGAGCAAAGAATGTTATGAATACTTGAGCGAATTTTGTTTTTTGCTATATTGGGCGTCGAATTATTTATGTATATGAAAGAATAGTTATGTCTGAAGTTAAGCCAAAACCCAATACCAAAAAGATGATCACTCTGATGGCACTTGGGCTATTGATTCCTATATTTTTGGTCAGTATGGCTTTTCTTGCAGTCAATAGTGATGCCAAAAACCAAGAAAAATATAAGCAACAACAAGCTGAAATGATTGAGCGTATTAAAGCAAAAGAAGCACAAGATGAGGCTTTGGCTGCTGAGGCTGACCAAGCAGTATCAGAAGTGCTGGCAGCTCAAGAGTCAAATGCTCAATAAAATTCTGCTTACGTTATGGATGTGAATGCAATGCGCATTCACCCAATGTTTGATTGTACTTTACGTATTTAACAACTATTTATTTACATCATGCCTGAGCGTGTGAACTGTTGGAATACTGGTGTAGCGGATTACACGGTAGCCAGCTTCTTCAAGCATTGCATCACGTTCAGCATCTTCTTGCTCTTTGCCTATATGACTGGGGTCATCCAGTTCGATAATCACAAGCACATTATAAGTTTGGTCAAGTATGACAAAATCAGTGACTTTTCGATTAAATCTATTTCTGATTTTGTAATTTTGAGTGGTGATCAGTGCGCTAAACGCCACTTGGGCTAAAATGTGGTAGTCCGGAAATGCTTCATTTAATCGATGAAACATCTTACTTTCAAAGGCAGTGATTACACGACGTGGGAAAAACTTTTGTTTGCTTCTAAACAGTCTGGGAAAGACTAAGCAGACAAGGGCAAAAGTTGCCAAGCAACCAATAATAAAAAATATGAACTGACTTAGATCTGGCACGGAATAAACTACATATATGAAAAAAGCCCACGTCATGATGCGTGGGCTTTTTAGAATTTGGCTCTCCAACCTGGGCTCGAACCAGGGACCTGCGGATTAACAGTCCGTCGCTCTACCGACTGAGCTATTGGAGAATCTGCACGCATTCTATGGGGCAAATGCAGTGAGGTCAAGTCAGAATTGCAAAAAATAAGGAAATTTAGGCTGAATGTATTAAATATAAACACCTTTAATATAAAGCGTTTTTAAAACTTAAGCTCTGACTATTCTTTCTAATGTGGTCGGAGAGCTAAGTGAATAGCTTAGGTCATAGAGCAAGTTATACTTATCTTAAAACAAAAGTCAGAGCATAAAAAAAGCCCACGACATAATGCGTGGGCTTTTAGAATTTGGCTCTCCAACCTGGGCTCGAACCAGGGACCTGCGGATTAACAGTCCGTCGCTCTACCGACTGAGCTATTGGAGAATCTGAAGTGGATTCTAAAGATGTATGGGAGGGTGGTCAAGCCTGATTTAAATAAAATACAGAAAAATCAAATTAAGTGTTTTAAAAATAGCCGAATCAGACAGGTTAGTACTTATACGGATACTTTTAGGAAAGCATAAACAAAAAAGTAGGTATGCTTTGTTAAATAGTTGGCGATAAAAAACCCACTTCGCAATGAGTGGGCTTTTTAGAATCTGGCTCTTCCACCTGGGCTCGAACCAGGGACCTGCGGATTAACAGTCCGTCGCTCTACCGACTGAGCTATGGAAGAATAGATGGCTCTCCAACCTGGGCTCGAACCAGGGACCTGCGGATTAACAGTCCGTCGCTCTACCGACTGAGCTATTGGAGAATCTGATGCGCATTTTAGGGATGAAAGCTAAAGCGGTCAAGTAAAAATAAAAGATAAAGCGCTTAAATGTTTTTTTATTATCCAAAGATGAGTTTCTTGCTTATTTATTGATTATTTTAAGCTTTTGTTGCGTTAAACCCTATCGGAATACTTTAACAATTATAGTTAATAGAGTGATGGATGGAATGGTGGGTAAGGTTGCGTTAGATCGCTATTCTAGTTCTGAACATGCTGAGAGTACTATGTACCGTCATTTCGGATGACCTTTATTATATTGAAATAGTTAATAATTAGTCAGTAAATTCCAGTTGTTTTAATTAATTAGCAGATTTTTTTAATAATTTTTAGATAAATAAATCTTCTAAGTACACAAATGGCTTAGCTTCCTGTATAAGAACAAAACAAAGTTTCATGAAATGTTATTGAATATTTAAAAAAGTATTCTAAATTCAATATTTTATAAAATTTAAAAATTTATTTTTAAATAGGGATTTATATGCTTCACATTGGAAGAAAATTATTAACTTCAACTCTCTTATCTATTTTATTAGTCGCATGCGGTGGAGGGGGAGGAGAAAGTAGTCCAACGTCATCAGAAACATCTGTGCCTAAGCCTATTGAAGAAACTTCTGTACTAAGTCCAGATTTGACACATGGCTATTTTGAAATTGAAAATTCTGGCATTGCTAATCACTCAACTATCAAGTTTTCACCATTTCACACAGATAGTGTGATTGAAGCATCTGCTACTAACAATAATATGTGGAATCTAGAAATTCTTACACCAAGCAATGATTTGTCTGCCCATATTAATAATTTGGCGGGTCTTTATTTTTATCCTAATGACGATAAAGTTGGAGTTTTTAGCTATTCGGAAAATGCTAACGGGTATCTGCGGGTTCAATGTCAAAATTCATGCAGTGATACATTTTCTTATAAAATTGAAAAGCAGAGTAATGGCAAAACTTATTTTATTATAGATGCACATGGTTCTATAACAGGACGTTTAAATAATATTGGCTTTGCATCTACAGCTAAAATTAAAGGCTCTGTTAAGTTTGAAGTAAATTCTGATTGGCCAGTATGGGATAGCAAACGATTTAATGAATATCCTGCGAAATCAGACTTAATTGTTAATGGTAAACCTGCAACAATAGAAAAATTTTTGGATTGGAAAACTAGTTCTGTTTTAAGTTTTACGACCGATAAAGAATATTATTTTAATTTTAATAATCCTTTGGATTTTGATCATGATAGATTTATCTTAATAGAGGGGAATTATTTCAGTAATGAGCAACCTAAAGATGTGTACATATATAAAGGATACTTCAATCGAGATTTTACATTAAATACAGATTATGAAAATGGTATAACGACCTTTAAATTCATCAATAACTTATTTACTAACCCTGTTGAATATACTGCGTCTCCAGACTTAAAAGTATCTGGAGGTTTTGTGAAAAAAATTCCTTATGGTCAAGTCATTGCAGGAGATGAAGTTTTTAAAATTGATGAAACTGTTTCAGCAGTTGCATATGCAGAGAATGAAAGTAAATATTATCGTTTTATGAGTCGAGATAAGCAATCTGATCTAGAGTTCACAGTGAAATACGATACTATAACTAAAAGTGTAAATGTAGCTTATCAAAGACCACAGAAGGGTCAATTAAATGTGAATATCTATCTGAAATGGAACTGTAAATTGACGAATAATCATTGTAGTGGTGTAACTGTCAATGATTCAGAGGGAACTATAGAATTTAAAAACGTGCAGTTAGATGATGGTCGTCTAATAAATGGCAAGTTTGGTCATTTAGGCGTAAATGATCTCTTAAGGTAATAATTGTGTAGTTATACTCTCAAAAATATAACTATGGTAATTCTCCTACAATTAATTTAATACATAGTATTTGAAAACACCTTAATTTTAATAAATTTCGGAATCTTGTGTTGGTAAAGGCCATACCTACGGATTTTAAATTTTTAAAATGTTTAACATGCAATATGTGTAATAAAAAATCCTTGTTGCATAACTTTATTTAGTTTCACTTGAACTAAAACAAGAAAAAGTAGTGCTTATATATTTTTATAGATTTTAAAATTGTTAAGCCCAAAAAAAATCACCCTAAAAGGGTGATTTTTTTGACTTTTGAATAAGTTTTAAAACTTATTTTTCAACGCCAGCAGCTTGACCTGCATATTTAGCGTTTGCATAGTCCCAGTTCACTAGGCTTTCTAAGAAAGTAGAGATGTATTTAGGACGAGCGTTACGGAAATCGATGTAGTAAGCGTGTTCCCAAACGTCGATAGTCAACACAGCAACTTTACCGTGAGCAAGTGGAGTGTCAGCATTTGAAGTTTTAAGGATAGAAAGGTTGCCGTTTACTTCGTCAGCAACTAACCAAGCCCAACCTGAACCGAACTGAGTTGCAGCAGCATTTGCAAATTCTTCAGCGAATTTTTCGTAAGAACCGAAAGCTTCGTCGATTTTAGCTGCTAAAGCGCCAGTAGCTTTACCGCCACCGTTTTTAGCCATACAGTTCCAGTAGAATGTGTGGTTCCATACTTGAGCTGCATTGTTGAAGATACCAGCTTTAGAAGCATCGCCTTTAACAGCAGTGATGATTTCTTCTAAAGTTTTGCCAGCAAGGTCAGTACCTTCAATTGCTTTGTTTAGGTTAACCACATAAGTATTGTGGTGTTTGTCGTGATGGTATTCTAAAGTTTCTTTGCTGATGTGCGGAGCAAGATCTTCGTAACCGTAAGGTAACGCTGGTAAAGTAATCGTTGTCATGTTTTCAATTCCTTGCATTTTGCTGGGTTTTGACATTAAGTGCCGTTATTGTAATAGATTCTTGCAGTAAAATGCGCATTGCTTATAAATAACAATACAGAATAAAGCCTGAAAATATACGTATAAGGACTGAGTCAAAGACCAAGACGATTTAAATTAAATCGGGTTGTTTAATTCGAAATAACTATACTCAATATTGAACTGTTCTGAAATAGCTTTTGCGAGTCGTTGTACACCATATCTTTCAGTTGCATGATGTCCACATGCATAATAATGCACATTTAATTCTTCAGCTTCGTAAAAAGTACGTTCACTCACTTCACCTGAAATGTACGCATCACAATCTAATGCAGCGGCTTTGCCAATAAAGTCCTGTGCGCCACCCGTACACAAACCAATTTTTTGAATCGATGGTTTATCTGCCGGCAAGTGAATGACATCAAATCCTAATTTTTCAGAAACGAAGTCTTTAAACGCCGCTGGAGTCATTGCTTGTTTTAAATAACCAACATTACCAATAGGATTGCGCTCAGTAGGATCTAAGGCTTCAATATTCTCTAATTCGAGCAAATCTGCTATCGCTGCATTATTACCTAAAGTAGGGTGACTATCTAAAGGTAAGTGATAACCAACGAGTGAAATATCGTTTTTGATCAGGGTTTTGATGCGTTTGCCACGCATACCTGTGATTGGGTAAGCTTCACCTTTCCAAAAATAACCATGGTGTACCAATAGCAAATCAGCTTTTGCTGCTATCGCGGCTTCAATCGCTGTTTGTGATGCGGTAACTGCACATAAAATTTTATGCACTTCTGCTGAGCCTTCAATTTGCAAGCCGTTGGGAGCATAGTCCTTAAATTCATGTGCTTTGAGTGTGCTGTCACACCACTGAATAATTTCACTTAACTGAGCCATATACTGTCCAAAATCTCAAAGAGATGCATCAAAATTTATGATTGTTTAAATTGTAACTAAAGAATCACAAATCTCTGTGTTTATTTTTAAGTTTGTTGAAAATATTACATTACAATACGATATAAATTATTTAGCCATCAATGAATTATAAAATTTAGAGGATATAGACGTGCGTCGGACCTTTACATGGTTACCTTGGGTATTATTAATACTTGTGATCATCGGTTTCTTTACATGGCAACAGGTTCAAAAACCTAAAGCACCCATTGCCCCAGATGGGGTTAAAATGCCTGCAGAAAAGGTTGAGCCTCTCATTGATACGTCGCGTACAGGCGGTGTAGTTTCGTATAGTGCTGCGGTAAAAGTTGCTGCGCCAGCGGTTGTCAATATTTTCACTACGCAAAAAGTGAAACAATTGGATCATCCTTTATTAAATGATCCGGTTTACCGTGAGTTTTTTGGTAATCAACTTCCAGATCAAACCAATCAAAACGAAAATAGTTTAGGTTCAGGTGTGATTGTTCGTCCAGATGGCTATATTTTGACGAATAACCACGTGATCGCACAGGCCGATCAGATCGTTGTGGCTTTACATGATGGTCGTCGTGCTGAAGCGAAAGTTGTGGGTACAGACCCAGATACAGACTTAGCTGTGATTAAGATTGAAATGAGTCAATTACCGGTTTTGCCATTTAAGCTAAGTGGCAATGAAGTCGGTGATGTCGTCCTAGCGATTGGTAACCCTTTTGGCGTGGGTCAGACAGTTACGCAAGGGATTATCTCAGCTACAGGTCGTTCAGATTTGGGAATCAACACCTACGAAGACTTTATTCAAACAGATGCTGCGATCAACCCCGGCAACTCAGGTGGTGCTTTAATTGATGTTGCAGGGAACTTAATTGGTGTAAATACCGCGATCTTCTCGCAGTCAGGTGGCTCTTTGGGGATTGGTTTTGCCATTCCTGCAAAAGTATGTCAACAAGTGCTGAACGCTATTTTAAAAGATGGGCGAGTGGTACGTGGTTGGTTAGGTATTAGTTTACTTCCAATTAAACAAGAAAATATTTTAGATCCACGGGTGAATGGCGTGATTGTCGCAGATGTCATTCGCAATGGACCTGCAGCACAAGCAGGTTTAAAACGTGGTGATAAAATCATGAAAGTGAATAATGAGCTAATTACCTCGACTTCGCATTTAATCAACTACGTTGCACAACAAGCGCCATTGAGCACTATGCAAATTGACATTGAGCGAGACGGAAAGGCGATGACATTACCTGTACAAGTGGGAGAGCGTAAACCGCAAACTCAAAACAGTGACTCGCAATATATTCCATTACCCCGCTAGCATAGAAAATCCCTCGTCATGAGGGATTTCTTTTGAGTACCTTTTTTTGTATATCGCTTTGAAGAGCATCGTTTGCGCCAAACAATGTGCTTTGTAATTGAAATATCAATTACAAAAATGCATTGCACACTTTGCTGAATTTGGCTTAATTTATAAGCAATAATAATCAGATAAGCGTATAAGAATATGAGCTTTTTACCCGCAGAACATGCCAAAGTTTTATCCAGTCAAGCCAATTTAGATATCGCCTTATATAAGACACGTTTGGCTTTGCTGATTGAGGAAAATGCCAAACAGGGGAATACCGCCGTATTTACGGTTTTACCCAAGCATTTAGCTTTAGAAGAGATTCGAAGTTTATCTGCTGAGCTTACAGAATTGGGATATCAAGTTCGATTTGAAGTGAATGAATTCTTCTATAATTTTAATGTCTACTGGATTTGATTCGGGATTCACTGCATTTAAGGTTCTAAGTTAAAAACAAGATGAAACCCTTTAGAAAACCACGATAATCGTAGTTTTCTAAAGCCGTTTTATAACGCAGTAACTTATTTAGATTTTTGATAGTCATTAATGACTTCAAGTGCCGCACGAAAGGCTTCTTGAGTCGCCGGTGCGCCACAATATGGCAAACTATGAAGTAACACTTCCTGAATTTCTTCTACAGTCGCCCCATTATTTAAAGCACCTCGGACATGACCCTTGAGTTCTGTTGGACTTTTTTGTGCAGTTAAAAATGCAATGGTAATCAGTGAGCGATATTTACGGGGTAAAACGCCTTCACGCTGCCAAGTTGAACCCCATGCATGCTCATTAATCCAATCTTGCAAAGGTTGAGTAAATGGCACGGTATTGTCTTGAGCACGTTTAACGAAACTTTCACCCATAACTTCAGTACGAACTTTTAAGCCATTTTCATAATCTTGTTGTGACATGTAGCAAACCCTCTGTGATGTAATTTTGCAGTACAGCCTATACCTTTGACTCTGCGATACCATTGGCTGATGGTCGTATAAAAAAGCCATCCCATTGTTTAAGAGTGGAATGGCTTTTATTTTGAGAAAAATAAAGCTTAAAAGCGATGCAGAAGCTGATTAATAACGCAGGAAGGCTTCTGGTTCATCATCGGTGTGTTGTTGCTTTTTCACTTCTGGTGTAACGGTTAAATGTGGATTGGATAACTCAAGTTCGTGGATGAGCTGCATGTCAAATACATCTGTGAGCATACTGTCATAACGTTGAATGTTGTAAGTGCTGAGCTGTTCAGCTTCAGAGGCTGTAATGAATTTTTGTGCAATTGCATCGGCTATATGTGCTTCAAAAGTTAAACCTTTAAATTGGCCTTTAGATTCAGCTTTTTTAAATTGGTTCCACAGCGGTTCAATTTTCAACAATTGTAAAAAGGCATTTTCCATACGACCAGAAACTTCATCTGCTGCAGTGCTGTAATACACGTGCTTTTTCAGTTCTTGGCGGAAAGTATTGTCTAGCATCATTTGAGTGGCAACTTCACGTTTTAAACGGTCTGTCGGTTTAGCAACAACTCGTCCCAACGGAAAGCAGATGATTTTTACTACGCTTGCTGCCAGCCGCATTGGGAAGTTGTCAAATAAGCCCTGGAAAGCTTCTTCAACATTGTACAAAGCTTTATCTAATGCAAGTTGCGCATGTAATTGTTCAGCTTCACTTCTTTGACCTTGTTCATAATATTTAAGAATAGCCGTTGCTATAAATAAATAAGAGTGAATGTCCGCCAAACGTCCCGAAAGCATTTCTTTGCGTTTAATATCGCCGGCTAAAAGGCCGAGACACATATCAGCAGTCAGCGCGAAATCAGCACTGAATCGATTAATTTTTTTATAGTAGGGGCGGCTAAATTCATCTGCTGAAGCAGGTGAGTCTGATGGGCCACCAGTGAAGGCATAAGCAAAAGCACGTGCAGTTCGGTTAAAGGTATACCCTAAGTGCTTAAAGAGCATTTCATTGAATGCATTGAGTGCAGTGTTTTTATCTTCGGCTTGAAGTAATTGTAGCTCTTCAAATAAATATGGATGGCACCGCATTGAGCCTTGTCCAAAAATCATCAGAGAGCGACTTAGAATATTGGCACCTTCGACAGTAATTGACACAGGAATGGCCTGATAATTCAAAGCTAAAAAATTACGAGGTCCCATTTGCACAGCACGTCCACCGACGATGTCCATGCCATGATTCACCACTTTCCGCATGGTTTCAGTGGCATAGTATTTGGCCATTGCAGTCATTACAGCAGGTTTGCCGCCTTGGTTTAAACCACAAGTCACCAAATAGCGGAATGCTTCAAGCATATATGCATCTGATGCGATATCACTCGATGCTTCTTGTACACCTTCAAAATTACCTACAGAAATTTTAAATTGCTGACGAACTTTGGCAAATGCACCAACATTTAAATATGCCATTTCTCCGGCTGCTGTTGACAATGCAGGGAGTGAAATACCACGACCGACCGCTAAACATTCCATCAGCATACGCCAGCCTTTGCCGGCATTTTCAATCCCTCCAATGATCCAGTCTAAGGGAATAAAGACATCTTTACCTTCAACTGTCCCATTCATAAATGGTGAGCCTGGATTATGACGAGGGCCTGTAACGACACCGTCATGACTCGCCGGTAGCAGCGCGCAGGTGATACCATATTCCGTTTTATTTTTATCTCCCAATAAGCCATCTGGATCGTATAACTTAAATGCAAGACCAATGACGGTGGCAATTGGTGCAAGAGTAATCCAGCGTTTGGAGAAGTTCATGTTTAAGCCGAGCACCTGTTGTCCCTCAAAAGTGCCATAACAGACGACACCTGTATCTGGAATAGCGCCTGCATCTGAGCCTGCTTCAGGGCTGGTGAGTCCAAAACATGGAATTTCTTCACCTTTTGCAAGGCCAGGGAGGTATCGGTCTTTTTGTGCTTCGGTACCATAGTGTAGAAGTAATTCCCCCGGTCCAAGAGAGTTGGGCACCATACAACTGACTGCGGCAGTGAGTGAGCGAGATGCAATCTTGCTCATGACACGGCTTTGTGCAAATGAGCTAAATTCACGGCCCCCGTAAGATTTTGGAATCACCAATCCTAAGAAACCATTATCCTTAATGAATTGCCAAGCTTCTGGTGGGAGGTCTTTATGTTTATGGTGAATATCCCACTCGTTGAGCATGGCACAAAGTTGCTCGACTTCATTATCAATGAAGGATTGTTCTTCAGCACTAAGCTGTGGATAGGGATAAGCCTCAAATTTTTTCCAATCAGGCGCACCCATAAATAGCTCTTTTTCCCACCAACTTGTTCCTGCATCCAACGCTTCACGTTCCGTAGTACTCATACTCGGCATCGCATTTGCTAAGGTTTTATAGGCAGGTTTGGTGAGCAGATTGAGCCGCAGTGGGTCAATCAACATAACTAAACTTAAAGCAATAAGCGGGATGCCAAGTATTAATGACCATGGGGTTAAAAAGGCGAGTGCAATTGAAACAAATATCAGTGTTATTGCGCCTACAGCTCGTGAAAGTTCAAAGAAAAAAACGGCCCAAAGAGCAAAAATAAAGAGTACTGCACTGAGTATAAATAGCATTTGTTATGGCTCCAGTGACAAGGGCCAGAGCGTTATGCGTTTAAAACAGCCTACATGCGTTTAAAAATGATCTCATCTTTTGTCTTTCTGATTTTAAAGTGCATGAGACTGTCAAAATGGCATCACTCGGCTGGTGAGTGTGATTGGACAATTGCGCGAATATAATGAAAGCGCTAATAATGTGTTATCAATAGATTGATTAATAAATAATCACAATACAATCCCTATCGGGCAAAAAAATGTCACATTACGTAAACTTGGATGATTCGATATATTGGATAACGTTTAAGGAACGGACAATTTTCGAAAGATCTTATATTGGGAAACGAATTAGGCTGAGTGTGTGAAAGCCACAAAAAAAGCCCTCAATCAATGAGGGCTTTAATTTGCGATGTTTTAAATCTTTGCGTGATTAAGCTTCAATCGTTTGAACTGCAATTTTCTTTGCAGGATCAGTTTTACGACGTACCGCAGGTACTGGCTCACCATAGTATTGACGGTCAGCAAAGTAGCTTGAACGGACCATTGGTGCAGCCCAAATGTTTTTGAAACCAAGCTTTTGACCATGTGCAGTGTAACGATCAAACTCTTCAGGTGTAACGAAACGATCGATCGGGGCATGTTCTTTAGAGGGCTGTAAGTACTGACCAATGGTGACATAGTCAACATCGTGTGCTTTTAAGTCGTCTAATAGCGCAATCACTTCTTCTTCAGTTTCACCAATACCGACCATCAAACCACATTTGGTAGGAACATCTGGGCAGTATTCTTTAAACATTTTTAATAAGTTTAGAGAGTGTTGGTAGTCAGAACCTGGACGCATTGCTTTATACAAACGTGGTACAGTCTCAATGTTGTGGTTAAATACATCGGGTGGGCACTCTGTCATAATTCGAAGGGCAACATCCATACGACCACGGAAGTCAGGTACTAAAATTTCCAAAAGTGTTTTTGGACTCAAGTCACGAGCTTCTTTAATACAGTCAACAAAGTGCTGTGCGCCGCCATCAACTAGGTCATCACGGTCGACAGAAGTAATTACGGCATATTTCAAACCAAGATTGGCAATGGTTTCTGCCATGTGACGTGGTTCATCTGGGTCAAGAGCATTGGGACGACCATGCGCAACGTCGCAGAATGGACAACGACGAGTACAGATATCGCCCATAATCATAAAGGTTGCAGTACCGCCACCGAAACATTCAGGTAAGTTCGGGCAAGCCGCTTCTTCACACACGGTATGTAATTTTTGTGCGCGTAAAGTTGTTTTAATACGTTGAACTTCATCAGGGGCAGCCATTTTGACCCGAATCCAGTCAGGCTTACGAGGCGTTTCAACCGTTGGCACGACCTTCACAGGTATGCGAGCGACTTTTTCTGCGCCACGAAGTTTTACACCCTGTACAGGTTTACGGTTCTCAGACATATTCAACTTTTCCACTGTTTTTGACGAGGAGATATTCAAAAAATTAGCTCGATCATTATAGCGGACTTGAGCTTAAATAGGGGGAAAACGATATTCATATAATAAATGTGGTTATCACATAATATATGTGAGCTAAATATCCAAAAAAGTTAGGATATACGTCATAATACAGCCTAGATTAAAGAATATTTGTAAAGGAGCGTTGAATGCCACGTAAGAAAGAGGTCGTTAGTGGAACTTTCGTGAAATACGATGCGGTAGTTCTGGGTTCTGGCCCTGCGGGTGAAGGCGCTGCAATGAAACTTGCTAAATCAGGTAAGCGAGTTGCTATTGTAGATATGCGTGAACAGCTTGGTGGTAACTGTACCCATGTAGGAACAATTCCAAGTAAAGCATTGCGTCAGACCGTTTCAAGCATTTTACGTTACCAACGTGACCCTATGTTCCAAAAAGTCGGTGAATGGAAACAGTTCACGATGAAACAGGTGTTACGTAATGCGCATAAAGTGATTCAACAACAAGTTGAAACGCATTCACGTTTTTATGACCGTAATAAAATTGATATTTTCCACGGCCGTGCGTATATCCAAGATCAAAACACTGTTTTGATTTTTAGCAATGAAGGTATGACGGAAACTTTAGTATTCCAGCAATTAGTGATTGCAACAGGTTCACGTCCTTACCGTCCAGCTGCTTTAGACTTTAATCATCCTCGCGTATTTGATTCAGATAAAATTTTGGATCTGGATTATTCAATCCAAAAAATCATCATTTACGGTGCAGGTGTGATTGGTTGTGAATATGCCTCTATCTTTATTGGTCTAGACCACAAAGTCGATTTGATCAATACACAGCACAAATTACTCAGCTATTTAGACGATGAAATCTCAGATGCATTGTCATATCGTTTACGTGAGCAGGGTGTACTGATTCGCCACAACGAACAGATTGATCATCTTGAAACACATGATGATCATGTAGTTCTGCACTTGCAAAGTGGTAAGAAAATTAAAGCAGATGCGATTTTGTGGTGTAACGGTCGTTCTGGTAATACCGATGGTTTAGGCCTAGAAAATGTAGGCATCAAACCAAACAGCCGTGGTCAATTAACCGTGAATGATCAATATCAAACTGAAGTAGAGAATATCTTTGCTGCGGGTGATGTAATCGGTTGGCCTTCACTTGCATCTGCTGCATATGACCAAGGTCGCTGTGCCGGTTCTAACATGAGCGGTGAAGAAGGAATTGCACCTGTAACGGATATTCCTACAGGTATTTATACAATTCCTGAAATTTCTTCGATTGGTAAAACTGAACAACAGTTAACTGAAGAAAAAATTCCGTATGAAGTGGGTCAGGCATCTTTCCGTCATTTGGCACGTGCGCAAATTACGGGCGACACCGTGGGCGAGCTTAAAATCTTGTTCCATCGTGATACTTTAGAAATTTTAGGTGTTCATTGCTTCGGTAATAATGCTGCGGAAATTATTCACATTGGTCAGGCTGTGATGAACAGCCCGAACAATACGATTAAATATTTCGTAGAAACCACATTTAACTATCCGACTATGGCGGAAGCGTACCGTGTTGCAACATTGAACGGTATGAACCGCTTATTCTAAGGTTAAATTGAACTTAGAATGTGCAATGAAAGACCCGTAAGTTTCGGCTTGCGGGTTTTTTATGGGTAGAATAAAGTGCATACAAAATATACAGTCAATCCACTTATAATCATCAGAATTTTCAACTCATTTTAGGTAACCCATGACGATCCGTTCAGTGACTATTCAAGGTTTTCGATCTATTCATCATATGAATTTGACCTTGTCGCGTCTGAATATTGTCAGTGGTCCGAATGGTTGTGGTAAATCCAATCTATATAAAGCTGTACGTCTCCTACATGAAGCTGCAAATGGCCAATTATCCCAAGCTATTGCAAATGAAGGCGGGATTCAAAAAATCATGTGGGCAGGTGGTCACCGTGCGGGTGATCGATCGAAAGATCCTAAGCGCATGAAGCTTGCGGTGGACATGGAACATTATGAATATCAACTTGAAATTGGTTTCCCTGAACCGCTTATTACGATGTTTGCACTCGATCCTTTGGTCAAACTAGAAGGAATTTGGTTGAGCGGCTATCAACGTCGAAAAATGAGCGAGTTGTTAGAGAGAACTAACCAAGCAGCATTTCTTAAAAATGTTGATGAAGAACGGATTGCTTATCCGATGTCTTTAACACCTGAAGAGTCGGTGTTTGGACAATTGTCCGATCCACACTTATATCCCGAAGTTTCACAAGTGCGTGAGACCATGAAAAACTGGCGCTTTTATCATGAGTTTTCAGTCAGTGGAAATTCACCGATCCGTGTCCCACAGGTGGGCATTCGTTCGCCGGTTTTAGCGCATGATGGCACAAATTTAGCCGCAGCCTTTGAAACTTTACGTGAGCGTGGCAACAGTGAAACCTTGTTTGAAGTACTAGAAAAAGCCTTTCCGCAGACCCAATTTTATGTGCAGGAAATGGGTGGGCGCTTTCAAATGATGATGCAAAAGCAAGGGATCTTAAGACCTTTGGAAAGTGCCGAATTTTCAGATGGGACTTTACGGTTTTTGTGTTTAGCTGTGGCTTTATTGAGTCCAAGACCCCCAAATTTTATGGCACTGAATGAGCCAGAAAATAGCTTACATCCCGATTTATTACCTGCCTTGGCGATGCTGATTGCCGAAGCAAGTCGCTATACGCAGCTTTGGTTGACCACACATTCCAATGAACTGGTTGAAATGATCAAACAGTATAGTGATGTGCAGCATTATCAACTAGATCAAGTCGAGGGGAAGACCGTGGTCAAGGGCGCAAGCTTAATCGATGAGGATTAGATTATTCCTTTAGTTATAGTTTTTTTGCTTAAGTTTAAAAAGGTAGAAAAGTTAAAAAAGCATAATAGCCGATAAAACTGCTTATTAAGCTAAACCAGACTGGCAGCTTGCTGCGAAGTAAAGCAATAACGACGGCAACAAATATAAAGTCCGTCCATTGAATGATGTATTTCTGGCTCATTTGAAATAGTAGACACAGTAATAGACCGACGACAGTAGCATTGATTATTTTTAAGGTGCCGAAAAGCATCGGGTATTTCATCAACTTATTCCAAAACGGTAATAAGCCAAACAATAATAAAAATGATGGTAAAAATATCGCCACAGTCGCGAGTACAGCATTTAAGAGTAGCACATCAGTCATGGGTAAAAGTGTGCCGAGATAGGCGGCGAAACTAAACAAAGGCCCCGGCATGAGTTGTGCAAGGGCATAGCCTAAGTCAAAATTTTCATTACTGATCAGTCCTGTCGAGACAAAATCCTGATGTAAAAATGGCAAAATAATATGTCCACCACCAAAGACGAGGGATGCTGTGCGGTAGAAGCTTTCTAAGCTGAAAGCCAATATATTGCTATGTTGTATATCGAAGAATGGCAGAACGAAAAAAGGGCTGATAAAGGCGAGAAGCCATAGCCAAGAGGTGCGAGTATTTTCATGTGCATTCTGGCTAAAATTGTCATGTTTGGGTGGAACTGTTTCGGCGATATTTGGCTTTTGGCTGTGTAATTGATTTGACGATAAAACTAAACCGATAATTGCAGCGCATAAAATCACCAAAACTTGATTTAGAGAAAATTGAAAGAAATAAATAAAAAATGCAGCTAAAAGCATGACTAGATACTGAAATTTTGTTTTACAGAAGCTTCGCATCATTTGCCAAAATGCCCATGCAACAACGGCTAGTACAATTAACTGAATAACATGAAAGAATAAAGTTGAGAGTTGATTACTGAGTTTTATACTTAAAGTGGCCGCGGCACACATCAGCAGGGCTGAAGGTAAAGTAAATCCTAACCATGCAAAACAAGCACCTTGATAGCGGTTGAGTTGAAATCCAATCGCCATGCCGAGCTGGCTACTTGTTGGGCCTGGAAGGACTTGAGCCAAGGCAAGCAAATGCGCATATTCATGCTCTGTTATCCATTTTTCTTGTTTCACAAAATACTGAAAAAACAACACCAAATGTGCCGCAGGTCCACCAAATGCAATACACCCTAATCTTAAAAAGGTGAGAAAGATGACAAGGTTTCGTTGTGGTTTGGACTGGCTCATGCGTTACCAATATTTAAAATCAAAAGTAAGGTTATGAATTTCTAAAGGATAAAATTATTAAAGTTAAAAGATCTTAAAGGCTGATTATTGCAGGAGTATGTAAATCCTGCTTCAAAAATATTTTGAAGTGCTTAGCAGGGAAAAAGATAATTGGACGAAGTGACATAGTGCTGTCCCACATGCACATGGCGTCGGTTTCCGCCGCTGATTAGCATCTGCACATACACATAAAAAATTGTCTAAAAATGACTTCTCCAAAATCAGACACCTTATCAGAAATTTTGAGCGCTTTATTGAAGTGGTTGATGAGTGGCATTGCATCGTTATTCTCAATCATGGCATTTGCAGATGATCAGCTACTTGCTTCACAAGCATTAGCAAGTTATACAGATCAAAACAGTTGGCAGGGCATTCAGCACTATCTACCCAAAGAATACCATTTAGATGAAACGCAGCGACCCAAAGAAGAGTGGTGGAGTTGGCAGGGTCATACTGTTCACTTAGATACTTATCGGCATCCACAGGCAAAAGTGAAGGTGATTCTGTTTCATGGTGTGGGAACAAATGGTCGACAAATGTCGATGATTTTGGGTCATCCTTTGGCACAACGTGGCTATGAAACTATCGCTATTGATATGCCCGGTTATGGCCTCACCCAAGTCAAAAAGGGCTCAAAAATTCGTTATGATGATTGGGTTCAAGCAGGTAATGACCTCATTGAAGCCGAGCTACAAAAAGATCATCGTCCTATCGTTTTGTATGGGCTTAGTGCAGGTGGTATGTTGACCTATCACGTGGCGGCAAAAAATAAAAAGGTGAAAGGTATCGTCGGTATGACCTTTCTAGACACTTCAAATAAAACTGTGCGTGATCAAGTCTCTTTGAATAAATTTATGAGCCGCGTGGGCAGCCCACTGGCTCATGTGACAGCACATACACCATTATCAGCATTACCAATGCCGATGCGTTGGGTAAGTAAAATGCATCGTTTGGTGAATAATGACGCAGCATTGCAGGTCTTCTTAAAAGATAAAACGTCAGCTGGGAATAGTGTATCGGTTAAATTTCTAGATTCGTATTTATATTATAAAAATGATACGCCACCGGAGCAGTTTAATGTCTGCCCAATTTTACTGACGCAGCCTGAACAAGACCGCTGGACGCCTTTGGCTTTAAGTCAGCCATTTTTAGCACGGATTCACCAAGTTCCAGTCGATGTCGTGCTGTTGAAAAATGCAGGACATTATCCTTTGGAACAGCCGGGACTTGAGCAAATGGTCAATGCAATAGATGCGTTTTATCAAAAAGTCACGCAATAATCTGTTGAAAGCGTGATGCGTAATTCATACCAACATAGATATAAAAAAACCGCCAGAAGGCGGTTTTTTTATTGGGACTTTGTGGAAATATTTAAGCAAAATGACCATGTTGAAAATCATAAAATGCCTGACGTATTTCATCTTCAGTATTCATGACGAATGGTCCATGTGCCGCAATGGGTTCATTTAAAGCTTCGCCACTTAAAATAAGCAGTTTGGTTGCTTCAAAAGATTTAAGTTTCAAGGACGATACTTGGTCACTGACATATAAAGTCTGTTTCGCATCAAAGCGTTGACCTTCAATTTCGATCGCCCCACTTAATACAAAAATCATGTTATTCCACTGTGGGTTGAATGAAAATTCCTGTTCAGCATTTGCATTCAAGCGCACATCCAATACATTCATCGGGCTAAAGGTTTCAGCGGCGCCCAATGTATCTTCAAATTGGCCAGCAATGACGCGTACCACGCCTGCATTTTGTGCAAGCTTTACTTCAGCAATATTGGCTGTTGTCAGTTCTTGATAGTGAGGTTCAGTCATTTTGGCATGACGAGGTAAATTGACCCAAAGTTGTACCATGTCTAAATTTCCGCCAGTTTTGGCAAAATCTTTAGAATGGTGTTCTTCATGCATAATGCCTCGACCCGCAGTCATCCATTGCACTTCGTCTTTGGCAATGCTGCCGTGATTTCCTTTAGAGTCAAAATGCTCCAATTCTCCTTCATAAACAATGGTTACTGTTTCAAAGCCACGATGTGGATGTGATCCAACACCACGTTGATGATGACTTGGAGAGAAATGATATTGGCCGGTATAGCCCATAACGAAGAATGGACTGGTTTTATTGCCCATTTCTTGCATAGGGAGCATAGAGTTTGTTGGGAAGCCATCGCCCACCCAAGTCCTACGATCACTATGATAAACACGTTTGATTGAATTCATAATTCAGCCCTCAATTTATTGCTTCTGAAATCTATTATTGAGGTATAGTGAGGGAATGACAGGGCGAAAAACTCAACAGATTATTCTAAAAATGAAACAATCATGCAAAATTTAAATGACTATTACTACTTCGTGCAAGTGGTGAAATACCAAGGTTATACCAAAGCCAGTGAAGCATTGGGTATCACAAAATCTAAGCTATCACGCCGTATCACAGAATTAGAGACCCGTTTGGGGGTGCGTTTGATTCAGCGTAATACGCGTAAATTTACAGTAACTGAAATAGGACAACAGTTCTATTTGCATTGCTTAAAAATTTTAGAGGAAGTCAGCGAAACGGAAAACTTTGTGCTTAGTACGTTGAATGACCAACTCTGTGGCCAAATTAAAATCTCTTGTCCTGTGGCTTTGGTGGAAATGCCTGTTGCCAAAATGGTCATCGATTTTATGCAGCAATATCCAGACATCAGTGTGCATCTGATGGCGACCAATCATCGGGTTGATGTTATCGAGGAAGGCGTAGATTTAGCCATTCGTGTGCGTAATATGCCTTTATTGGATAGTGATTTGATCGTTCGAGATTTAGATGCTTGGGATCATGTTTTGGTGGCATCGCCACAACTTTTCTTCGAGCGTGAAATACCACAGCAATTGGCTGAGATTCAAAATTTTCCGTGTATTGGTTTTGACCGACCTAAACATTTTTGGGATTTCCGACATCGTGAAAAAAGTGAAACTCAACAAATTGAATTTCATCCACGCTTAAGAACTGACAGTTTTAGTGCGATGATTTCTGCTGCTCTTTCTGGCGTAGGAATCGCATCTTTGCCCAAAGTGTTTGTACGTGATGCTTTAAAAAGTGGTGAGTTAATAGAGCTATTTCCTGAATGGCAATTGCCGCAAGGGGTCATCCATGTTGCATACGCGACACGACAAGGCATGCTGCCGGGTGTGCGTGCGATGTTAGATCATTTGATTTCAGGTTTTAAGGCATTAGATATAGATCATCCGTAATTTGAGCAGTGTTCTTATTGTTTTAAAATTTTAATTATTTGGAGTTATTGCTCAAACATGGATTTTACTGGGTTATTTATTTTTTATTGTTGGCATGAAGTTCAACATTAGTATGGTCGTCCTCCTGCTAGGCTAATTCGCTTTAATAAGCGGCGTTGGTCTGAAGGGAAAGGGCGGCGTGAGTGTAAAGTGGCTTGGTTATCCCAAAACACAATGTCACCTTCTTCCCATTGATGTTCATATCGAAACTCAGGTTTCAATAAATGTTCACGTAAAGATGCAATCAACTCACTGCCCGACTGATCATCGTAGTGAACCAATTCCACTTCAGATCGTTCATTTAACCACAGCCCTTTACGGCCACTTTCTGGATGGGTACGTACAAGCGGATGTGGATAGGCATGTCCAACAATCGGTTGGTCTTTGAAACGATATAGCGGTGTAGCGCCATATCCCGTTGTGCCTTTATTATTTTTGGCACGGACAAATGGGTTGTAGGTAATGAGTTGAAGTTGGTCTAAATGTTTTTGTGTCGCTTCATCTAAAGCTTCATAGGCTTTAATGGTGTTATACCATGAGGTTTGTCCACCGTCTTGTGGTAGTTCAATGGCATAGAGTAATGAACCAAAAGATGGCAGCGGAGTCCACTGATGGTCTGCATGCGCAGCCAATTCACCATGTCCAGTATAGTCACCTTTGCCGACTGCATTTGAAACGGGTACCACGTCTGGTGGTGTACCGGTATCATCTTGTGACGCTAGCACAGGAATATCTGCACCGGGACGGAAGATTGAACCGAAATAACTTGCAAACGCGAGATACTGTAAATCATCTAGACTTTGATGTTTAAAAATTAAAATCAAGTGTTCTGCCAGCGCTTGTTTTAAACGATAGATGGTTTCCCCAGACTGTGCTTTACGCGCATCTAAACCATAAACCACAGCCCCCAAAGCTTGGTCATGTTGCACTTCAATACGAATTTCATTGCCATCTTGAAAATGTTCTGCTTGATGCCAACGCGGAGCATCATGGATAGCTTGTGAAAGTTGAGTTAATGCGGTCATTTCATAAGTTCTCAAATTGTTCTTTATTGAGACTTAATCTATGGAAGAAAGTGCAGGTTGGAAAATTAAAAAATAAGCTAAGTTTATGAAAAAACGTATTATTAATACTAATATGCTGAAAATGCAGCTTTTATTTAATGGTGTAGAAAATAGCTAAAAAACTGCTGTTGTAGTGTTGATAAAACAGCAGTTTGGATCGGAATTAAGATTTCAATACGTCTTTAATGCGCACAAAACGCTTGGTTAAAGTATTCAAATAATTCAGGTGTTTGGCTCCATAAGCCGATGGACAATGCCAACAAGGCCAGAATACTGATGCCAATACTGAGTCGGAACCATAATGTTGAATTAGTCATGAATGACACTTTCCTCATTAACCATGAAATGTACCAATACCCCAAAAATACTCAGGACAATCGAAAAAATCCAAATGGCATTATAGTTACCAGTCATATCATGGTTCACACCACCCAACCAGCCACCAAAAAATGAACCGACTTGGTGAGTAAAGAACACGATACCACTGAGCATACTGAGATATTTAACGCCAAACATATTGGCCACAATACCGTTGGTGAGCGGTACGGTAGAAAGCCATAATAAACCCATAATGACGCCAAAAGCATAGATTGTCCATGTACTTAAAGGCAGCAAAAGAAAGGCAATAATGGCAATACCACGTAATCCATACAGTCCCATCAACAGCTTTGGTTTGGAATATTTGCCACCGAGCCAACCTGCTGTGTATGTGCCGACAATATTAAACAGTCCAACGAGCGCTAGGAAAATAGTGCCTGTAGTGGCATTAAAGCCATGATCAATTAAATAACCCGGCAGATGGATACCAATAAACACCACTTGGAAGCCACAGACAAAGAAACCAAGTGCTAAAAACCAAAAGGGTTTATGCTCCCAAGCCAATTGCAAAATTTGTTTAAATGTCAGAGAGGCTTCATGCGTATTGGTTGCATTTGGTGCAACATACATTGGTGCTTTTAACATCCAAGCTAAAGGAATAATAAGCGCAATTAAAATGGCGCTGACCACCAAAGCCGAAGACCAACCCAATTTTTGCAGTAGCAGTAATGTAGAGGGCAGCATAATGAACTGACCAAAAGAACCTGCGGCACTGGCAATACCCATGGCTAAACTACGTTTGTCTGGATGCGCTGCACGTCCTACGGCCGAGAGTAATACTGGAAAGGAGGTGGCTGAGAGGGCTAAACCTAGGATTAAACCTGCGCTTAAATTAAGCAGTAAACCGGTGGAGCTGACGGCCATGAGTAATAGTCCGAGGGCATATAATGCACCACCGACGGCGACCACGATCTTACTGCCATATTTATCTGCAAAAGCCCCAGTAATTGGCTGCACAGCACCCCAAATTAAGTTTTGCATGGCAATGGCAAGGCTAAATACGTTATGTCCCCAACCGAATTCATCACTCATCGGCACGAGATAGAGGCCAAATGCATGACGCACCCCTAAAGACAATGCCAAAATAATAGCACTGCCAATGAGCATGTAAATCAGGGGCTTTGAGAAACGAGTATCAGACATACAGCAGGCTACATTCTTTAAATTTAACCCAATGGTATGCGAATAAACGCAGAGTTGCGATTAAATTTAATTCACCAAACAATAAATTTTTTTTATAGGTAACTATGGATGAATAAAGAAAAATGACACAGCCGAAATTCAAAAGTGTTTAAAAGAGATTGAAGAGATAATTCAAAATAAAAGACCATATATAGCCTAATAAAAAAGACGGCTGTAGCCGTCTTTTTTTATATTCAGGTTATTAATTAGAAACGCATACCGATACCTGCATATGCAAGGATCGGGTTTACTTCAATATCCGCTTTAGATTTGATCAGTTCGCCGTGTGTCGCATCTGTAACGGTAATGGTGGTTTCATTTTGTAGGTGTGCATAGCTGACAGAACCAACAGCAAACCATTTATCATTGAAATCATATGTGAAGCCCACCGTCGCAACCGGAGCAAATACATCAGTTGCCTCTAAATCAACTTTGGGATTTGCCTTACTTGGTTTTCCTTCCAAAGAGGCGCCTGCATTACCTTCTTTAATGTTGGCAATCATGTGACCTGCGGCAATCAAATCTTTCTCAATTTGTGGATTCATTTCCAATTCATTGAAGTAGGCATACATCACGCCTAGACCCACATAGGGACGGAATTTATTGACGCCAGTTTTACCAAAGTGATATTGGATTTCAGCAGCCGGAGTCCATGCACGTGCAGAAGCTGCTGCACCATGTGCGCCTAAGTCGGTAATGAAAATATCATTTTCAAGTTCAAGATTTCCCAGTGCACCGCCTAGTGGTTTTGCAATGGCAGAAAATGGTGCATAAATTTTCCCTGAGCCTTGTAAATCAACTTTTGGCGGAATACCCGCTTTCATTTCTAGTGATACATTGTCAGTGAAGAAATAGTTGGTCATGATCCCAAGCGTGGTGACGTCGTCTGCTTCAAGACCTGTCCCTGGATTGTCCCATTGTTCAAGTCCTGAAATAGTGGCTTTACCACTCATTGCAGCAGGAACAGTGTCCAAAGTATTTAGCGCAACTTCTAGTAGGGGCGGAACTTTGTACCCTTCTCGAATATTGTCTTTTACTGTTTGTGATTTAACTTCGCCAACATCTGCCTCATAGCCTTCATTGATGGCAGTATTTACACGGAATGGTTGTGCTTTACCTTGTGGCATAACATATAGAGCACCGACAGAGACAGAAAAACGTTTGAAGCCATCGCCATCTTTTAAACTAAAATATGGTGAGTCTGCATGACTGAGCATAGGTAGGGCTGCCATAGAAGCAGCAATGCACAATACACTTTTTTTCATTTTAAAGGACTCCATGTCCGTAAATTGATAATAATTTTTCTAAGTGCCCATTATTCAAAATTAGTGCGTAAAAAATGTTATAGAAAACAAGAGTAAAGGTAATAGTCCTGTAACATTCTTGATGATTTGTATTGTTTGAAGGTTTTAATGAGGTATTTGTGTAAAAAAAAGAACATTTTTGAAATTTAGAAATGCTTCTATCTATTTGTAAATATTTAATATTTATTGACATAAATGACAGTGAATTTATTTGTTTAGGTCAATAAAATAGTTTAAAACGATCATATTCAAAGCAGTTTTTTGCTTTGTTTTCCTCTACAGGTATAAGTCATAGCTCATCGTTGAGTCGTTATATGTTAATCGTGGTTAATCTCTTAAAGCCTTTTACACCAAAACCATTTTTTTTGTACAATAGCACCAGATTCAATTGAGTTATTCGTATGAGTACGCAAAACCCTCCCAAGAAAAAGGCTTTAGTTAATTTGCCTTTTCCGATTAAAAAAGCTGAAGATAATGCTTCGGATGAAATCTTTGAAGATATGCGTCCAAAACCTCAGCGTTATGCTGACCGTACTTGGATGCCACCACGCGGTACACGTCGTTCGATGGGTAAGCGTTAAGAGATTTAAATAAAAAAGCCATGATTAAAACCATGGCTTTTTTATTGCAAATGATTGTTTTTAATTGCGTATTTCAGACTGAATTCTATGGTCTTTATTGAGATAATACTTTTTCTTCTGACGATACATGTCCAGATCTGCACGTTTAAGCATATCTTCCATTCGCTCATTCAAGATATTGGTGGCAGAACCAATCGATATACTCATCGTTTGATTAGAATAAAATTGGTTATCGACCAATAACAACTCATTCAAACTTTGTAAACAGTTTTGCAATGCTGCATCATCAGCACCCGGTAAAAGTATGACAAATTCATCACCGCCAATGCGTGAAGCAGAATAGGGGGTGTGCTGAATAAGTTGGTTAAGAATGTTGCCCAAACGTCTGAGTATACTGTCACCAGCATCGTGCCCAATACTGTCATTGAGTTCTTTTAGTCCATTTAAATCAATAAAAATACAAGAAACAGGGCGTAATTGATTGCGTTCAAGACGCTTGAGTTCTGCGATATAAAATGAACGATTATAGAGTTTGGTCAGTACGTCGTGCTTACCTAAATACTCAAGATAATTTTCAGCCTTTTTACGTGCAGTAATATCGGTTAAGGCAACCTGCACGGTGCTCCAATCATCAAGATAATCGGGAAATACAGTAAATTGTAGTAAGACGTGGCGAATACTGCCATCAAGTGCATAATTTATAGCTTCACGTTGATGATGTAGATTACCATTCCAAAGTTCAATCAACTGTTCTTTAAATGTTTGAAGCATCTCTTTGGCAAATACTTTATGTACATTTTTGAGCAAGATTTCTTTGTCCGAAGCGCCAAACAAATCAAGGGTGGCCTGATTAACATCAACGATCAGTATTTCCTTAATACACTCTTGTACAAAATCGGGGTGAACATCCAAAAATGTCACAAAATCTTCTATACCTAAAGCGCGAAGCTGATCTAATTTTATTTTAATCCGGCTGAAATCCTCTACCCAAAGTGAGGTTGGCGAATAATGGAAACGCGCTTCTGCCAAATGACGACTTTGTTCTTGTAAACGACAAGCTTCGGTATAAGACGTGATATCTTCAGTCGTAATTAAAACGGCAGATAAATCCTGCTCATGACTCGGTAGCACGATGCCTTTGAGTTGAATGTCTAGGCGTTGTCCACTGAGCGTATAGTTCACGGCAGAATGGGAAAAATGCGTTTCACCATTCCACAATGCAACCAACTCTCTAATATGTGTTTGACACATCTCCGCCTGAAAAACGAGATCAAGGTTTTGACATAAATGTTCAATATTACGCGCTTGATACAGTTCTAACGTTTTTGTGTTGACCTGTAAGATTTTTATTTTTCTTGCACATTGCAGAATACGTGATTCATCTTGTTGAAGAAAAGTGGAGAGATCCTGCACACCTTGCTGACGCCAGAGATCAAATTGTTTTTTGACTTCACTGTAATCTTCAAGCCACATGGCAATGGGGGATAGCTCAAAAAAAGGAGAATCTAGCATGTCTATTTTATGTGCTCGTCATTCTTTATGATAATGTCTGCAAGTAGTATAAGACGAAAAAAATGATATTAAAATAATGTGATATGTAAAATAAACTTTATTTTTAATGTGACTTAAGTCGCTAAAAGTCATTAATCCACATTAGATTAAAAGCCAATGTAGACTTTGGTTTTTTGGGGGGAAATGTGGTGAAAATAGTCTTTAGCGGCTGGCTTTACGAGCTTTATTTTCAGGCTTTGGTGCAGCGATTTCACGTTCAGCTTTCCAAACATCAATAAAATCTTTTTCATTAATATTGTACAGTTCAAGTAGGGCTAAAATGACACCGCCAAACATCATTGGGCCTTCTGAGTTGCTTTGAAACTCAAATATTTTCCCATTCAGGGCATGCAAAATATCTTCAATTTCAAAAATACGGTCACGACCATTGCTATCTGTCGGGTACATTTGGGTATTCAGCACAATTTTCGCAAGACTTTTTTCATTATCTGTTAAGGCCAGAACATCAACCAATTCATCTGCCGAAGGTGCAAAAATTACCGAGTCTTGAAAAATTGTATGTAGAAGTTTCGAAGTAAGTTTAGGTAAAGCTTTTTCAACGAAAGGACGGAATGAAATTGGAAAAATAACATTTCTGGAAATACCCTTAAACATGGGAGCAATTTCTTCAACTTTATAGCCAGCGACACCACAGCCAATCGACGTAATAAAATATTTGGTCTTCGGATGATTCTTGGTATAGATTTTAAAATCATCAACATAATGTTGAATCTGAGACAATGGCATTTGTTGTAAATGCTCATTCATCGTTGGAATAGCAAAACTTTGACCAGCCCATCCACGCCCAATACCATTCATTGCGCCAAAATGCTCTAGGGCCGTACGCGCTGCACCGCCAGCATGTTGACCTGCCATATTGCTGCCAAAAACAAAAATAGTATCTTCGGGTAGGTTTTTAACAATACTTTCGTCATGATATTGGTAAGTCATAAGTTTGATCTGTGGCGTCCTTTTGTTCATGTTGCAGATGAAATTTATATAGGTCAAGTATTAATAAGGGATAAATGAACGCTTTATTCCTGAGTTTTTTTAGAGCCAAGAGTTTCCTCAAGAAAAACATGCGAAATCAGGCGAATTATTTTTCAAACATGAGAAAAATCTATGGGTTTATGTTGAATTATAATTTTACAGTCCGTACACGCCTCTGGTATTTACATAAATTTAGCGTTGTTTTGTGCAACTTTGCCCTCATAATAAAGCCATATAAAACTGTTGAAGAAGAGTGTGATGCAGGAACAGCCTTTTGAACTGGTAACACAATATCAGCCGGCAGGTGATCAGCCTCAAGCGATTGAGAAATTGGTGAAGGGGATTGAAAAAGGAATGCATGATCAGTTGCTCTTAGGGGTAACAGGTTCAGGTAAAACCTATACCATGGCAAATGTGATAGCACGCACGCAACGTCCAACGATTATTATGGCGCATAATAAAACTTTGGCTGCGCAGCTTTATGGCGAGTTTAAAGCCTTCTTTCCGCATAATGCCGTGGAATACTTCGTCAGTTATTATGACTATTATCAACCCGAAGCCTATGTTCCATCTTCAGATACTTTTATTGAAAAAGATTCATCGATTAATGATCATATCGACCAAATGCGTCTTTCGGCAACACGGGCATTGTTAGAGCGACGTGATGCAATTATCGTTGCGTCAGTTTCAGCTATTTATGGTCTGGGTGATCCCAATGCTTATATGAGTATGCTTCTGCATATCGTGGAAGGAGACCGTATTAGCCGTGATGATATCATCCGTCGTTTGGTGGAAATGCAATACACCCGAAATGAACTCGAATTTTTACGGGGCACATACCGTATTCGTGGTGAAATTATTGATATTTTTCCTGCTGAATCTGATCAAAATGCCATTCGAATAGAGTTATTTGATGATGAAGTTGATTCAGTTCGATGGTTTGATCCATTGACGGGCAGAATGGTCCGTAAAGTGCCACGGATTACGATTTACCCAAAAAGCCATTATGTAACACCTAAAGATAATTTACAGCGTGCAATTGGAACGATTCGTGAAGAACTCGCAGAACGACTAGGATTCTTTCGTGCAAATGATAAATTACTCGAAGCACAGCGTATCGAACAACGTACACGTTATGATTTAGAGATGATGCAGCAGCTTGGCTATACCAACGGTATTGAAAACTATTCACGCCACTTGTCTGGCCGTCCTTCTGGTGAAGCACCTCCGACTTTGTTTGATTATGTACCTGATGATGCTTTATTAATCATTGATGAATCGCACGTTACCGTACCGCAAATTGGGGCTATGTATAAAGGTGACCGTTCACGTAAAGAAAATTTGGTCAATTACGGTTTTCGTTTACCAAGTGCGCTTGATAACCGCCCAATGAAATTTGAAGAATGGGAGCGGATTATTCCTTCGACGATTTATGTCAGTGCAACGCCTGCACATTATGAAATGGAAAAGTCTGAACAAGTCGTTGAGCAAGTGGTTCGACCCACAGGTTTGGTTGATCCTGAAATTGAAATTCGTCCAGTGTTAACGCAAGTGGATGATGTATTGTCAGAAATTAATAATCGAAAAAACTTAAATGAGCGTGTATTGGTTACGACATTAACCAAACGTATGGCAGAAGATTTAACTTCATATTTGAAAGAATATGGCATTAAAGTCGCTTATTTACATTCAGATATTGACACTGTTGAGCGCACTAAAATTATCCATGAATTGCGTTCGGGTGTATACGATGCAATTGTTGGGATTAACTTACTGCGCGAAGGCTTAGATATGCCAGAAGTGTCTCTAGTCGCCATTTTAGATGCAGACAAAGAAGGCTTCTTGCGTTCTGAGCGTTCTTTGATTCAAACCATTGGTCGTGCAGCGCGTAACTTAAACGGTAAAGCGATTTTATATGCAGATCGTATGACCGACTCCATGCAAAAAGCCATTGATGAAACGGATCGTCGTCGTAATTTACAGATTGCATTTAACCTTGAACATGGCATTACGCCACGCAGTGCAGTGCGTCAAAACGTCAATGATATTGATACAGGTGAAGTGCTGACAGATGATGAAATCGATGCAAAAATTTCAGATCAGGCCAAGGCATTAACTGCAGATGAACGTCATTTGATGTCGGATCCAAAACTTCTGGCAAAACATATGAACAAGCTGGAAAAAGAAATGCTGAAGGCATCGAAAGATTTACAGTTTGAACAAGCCGCTCGATTACGCGATGAAATCTTGCGTTTAAAAGCACAGATGATTTCATAATTTTGTTAGACAAGATGCGGAATATTGTTTGAATGACATACATAATTCAGACAAGAAAATGATTTTTAGAGCAATTTTTTCCGCTAGAGTAAAAACACGAGAGAAAGAATTACTTAATTTTCATCGAATGTTTTGCATCGAAATGAGGCATAAAAATGACAACAACGAATCTTCCGAAAGCTGGTTTTAGGCTCGCAAAAATTGCATTAGGTGCTGTAGTCTTAATTGGTTTAGGTGCAGCTACAATGGCCTATGCACAGACGAAACCATTACAGACTGTGGAAAAAGTTGAGCTCGATCGTTATTTAGGTATGTGGTATGAAGTAGCTCGTAAGCCTATGGTTTTTCAAAAAAGCTGTGACCGTGATGTGATTGCGGTTTACACGCTAAATGAAAATGGCAACATTAATGTAAATAATCGCTGTGTATCTAAAGATGGTACCAAGAAGCAATCAATAGGCGAGGCATTTGTACAAAATGCACCGTTTAACTCGAAATTAAAAGTTAGTTTCTTACCAGAAGCCATTCGTTGGTTGCCTGTGGGGCGTGGTGATTATTGGGTACTCAAAGCCGATGAAGACTATCAAACAGTTTTGGTGGGTGAGCCACGTCGTAAATATATGTGGGTTCTTTCTCGTTCGGCTCATCCAGATCAGGAAGTGCTTCAGGAATATCTAAATTATGCGCAATCTGTCGGTTATGACTTATCAGATATTATTCATACCAAGCAAACAGTAAAACCATAAAACCTAAATATTTGAACAAATGCTAAAAAACCATGCCTGTGCATGGTTTTTTATTTGCTAGAATGTCCATGCGAAAAGCTTGATTGATCAAGCAAAATATCAAGATTATGTAGTCATTTGGACTGGAGTGAAAGATGTATAAAGGCGTTGCATTGTCTGTATTGGCATCGGTCACTTTCGGTATTTTGTATTTCTTTACCATCTTTTTAAAACCTCTAGATAGCGAGCAAACTTTTGCATGGCGCATGTTGGCGACCTTGCCATTTTTAACCTTATTTATGTGGTGGATGAAAGATTTAAACAAAGTCAGTGAAATTTTTTGGCGTGTGGTCAAGCAACCGATCTTTCTCATTTGGTTAATCATTAGTTCATTTTTATGTACTACACAGCTTTGGTTGTTTTTGTGGGGACCAATTAATGGCCGAGGGCTAGAAGTATCTTTAGGGTATTTTTTATTGCCCTTAGTAATGGTTCTGGTTGGATGTGTACTGTATAAAGAAAAGCTGTCTAAATGGCAGATGGCTGCCGTGGCATTGGCAATTTTAGGGGTCGGCCACGAAATTTGGCGTATTGGCAGTATCGCGTGGGAAACTGTCTATGTCGCTGTGGCTTATCCGATTTATTTCTTTTTACGTCGTACCTTTAAAACCGATCATTTGGGTGGTTTTTGGTGGGATCTTTGCTTAATTTTGCCTGTAGCCTTTTATTTAGGATTTATTCATAGCGATAGTTTAGCGCTGATGTCGTTATTCCCGTATCTGATTTTGGCGGTTTTAGGACTGGGTTTTCTGAGTGCGCTTGGCTTAGGTAGCTATATGTTGGCGAGTCGTTATTTGCCATTTGTGATTTTTGGTTTGTTGAGTTATTTAGAACCCGTGTTGTTAGCTTTTGCATCCATCGCATTGGGGGAGCGAGTAGAAGCCGAAGAATGGCTGACCTATATTCCAATTTGGGGTGCGGTATTATTATTGGTGATAGAAGGTGTTTTGCATCTGTTTAAACAAAAGCAAAATGAACGTGCGCTAGCAAAAAATGTAAAAGCGTTAAATGATCGAATCGATTCTTAAACTGAAAATGCTGGTACGATAAATTGATCAGTTTACAATTAATGCTTGCTGTTTTTTAGTAAAATCTTAAACTTAGAAAACTACAACAAGACATGATTCAATTTATTGTTTAGGAAGAACAGCATTGAATGATGGTGTACAAAAATATTTATTTTAGATAAAAATAAACTGAAATCGATAAAAGATTGATTAAAGATTGATTAAAGAACCAAGATACAGGAAGCAGTCAGTGGTTGTCCCATTTCATCTAAGCGCAAAACTTTTACAGCTAGAGCCTGTGTTGGATCAGCATTGGCAGAGTATCGTGTCTGAAGTGTGCACTGATCTTGATCAATCAAACTTACCGCAGATACAGCAGGTGTTATCGCAAAAAGGTATTCGTTGGGAGTCTTCATCACAGTCGTATCAAAGCGATGTACCGATGAATTTGGGCATGCTGATGAAAGTACTAAAATATGATGTCATGCGTGAGCATGCACAGTATTTGGCAACACAGCTCGAAGAACTTAGGATATTGACCCAGAGTATTCAAATTGCGCGAAAATTAGAAGAAAACCTACTCTATATCAATAAAATAGATGCAGAAGAAGATTTTGAATTACAGCATGAAAAAAACGAATTACATCGGCATTTTATTTTAAATGCCGCACAAATCATCCGTGAAATGGATTTGATTGCGCCGAGTGATGCACGTCAACTCACTGCTCTGCAAGTTAAAATTTTCTTGATCGAAATTTTCTTAAAGTCACATGTGTTGGGGCAAGTGTTTGATGCTTCTATCCCGAAATCATCTGAGGTTTGGCAACATCCGATTTTTAAATACTATTTAAAGCGTGAACAAAAAACGCGATATCTACAAATCGTACAAACATCTGAGTTTATTTATATTTTGTCGCCTGATTTAGATTGGACGACGCAGTATTCAGCAACGCGGTTTTTATCTACAAAGCATAATGATGCCTTAGCAGACGATGTTTTTGATGGGGTGGCCATAGATTTAAATACTGCTTTAGAAAATCAACAGATCGAACAATTAAAATTTCGAGTCTCAAAGTTGGCATCCATTGCAGGTTTTATACATTTAGATCTACAAAATTTAATGCAGCAACTACATACACGGGTAGATAAGCATCTACTTTTGATGCTGCATGTAGAGGATGCCATTCAATTGGCAACGGTTTTACCTGCTTTTGAGCAGCAGTTCAATGCATTGATCTTGAAGCCATTGCATCAGACTGTTCAATATCAACTGAGTGAGCAGATACAGCATGATTTTGTCTTTTTCCATAGCATGCAAATATCTCAGAAGCTCATCACGAGTCTAAAAGTCTTGAGTAGTTGCCCAAAGTTTGAGGCAAGTTTGGAGTTGAAACGACTGCGACTTCAACTACAGGCTTGGCAGGTGCTTTTGTTGAAACGGCGTGCTCAAATTTTTCATGTCCAAAACGAAGATAATTGGGAGTTTCATCATCAGCAGTCACAGCAAATTTATATGGCGCTGAAGGCGCTCTTGCAGTCGGTCGATGATCAGCAGAAGGTCTTTGCTACAGAAGCAACTGTAGAAAATATGGGTACCCATGGCGCGCATGTTGGATTTTCCAAACGCATGACGAAAACAGGGGATTATGAAAGCCTTGAAGCCGATGCTTTAAAAGCGCAGCAGCAAAAAAAGCGACAAACTTATATGCAGGTTTTAATGTTGCAAAAGGAACATGCGTCACAGCTCGTCAATCTCGATTTTGAGCCATGTGAAAATGCCTTAAAGGTGCAGTCTTTTAGTGATCGGAGATATTTTGCGATTAGTACTGGAGAGAATGGTTTAAATGCACTACCGAAAATATTAGAGCTGAGTGTAAATTTCTTTGATTTTAATTTGGAAAAGTTTGCTGAGAATCTGAAAAATTAACAGAATTTTAAATATTGATCTGACTTTAAAACTAATGTTAGGCAGTAACATTAGAGGCGTAATTTGATCCAAATAAAAGAACGATACGCGGTAATGTTATCCGCAATTGTCTAAGACAAGGTTACTTCTAATAAAAAATGTTTTTGCGATACTTTGAATAAATTGACGGTAGTGAACGAGTTTTGCGGTGAGGAGCATTGCTCCGCAAGATGGTTTGCTTGCGAAGCTTCGCTTCTCATTTTGCCAAATGAGAAACAACGTTTCGTAAGAGTACCTCCAGCTGAAGGCTAAACCCTTTATTCAAACCTCAGATGTAAGACTCCGTCGAATAGTCTTAAAAATCATCTAAAAATGTGAAATTATTATTACGAGCTTAGCATCAGTAAAAATACTATAAATTGAGCAAAATAAAAAAACAGCACAATTTGAAAAATATAAATATTCGTTCATCTTTGAGCTAAATCTGCTGAGATCTGGTTGATAAAACTACATTTGAAATTTTGTGACAAAAATCTGCGAAAAAGCCGGTTTTTCAACTTTCGGCTATAAAATCATAATACTAATCATGATTATTTTGAAAATTGATAGTGAATATATAACAAAATAACCTTGTCGAAATCTGCTTTTAGATTCATTAATTTTCAGTTTTCCATTACAATTGTGGGGTTTTGAAATTTATGCTTAGATTTACAATTAATTAGAGGACGTATCTGTGAGCAAAGACACTATCGTTGCCCTACATGCAGAGCACCAAGGTCGCTGGAAAAACCGTGAAGAAATCGCGGAACGTATGATTGCCCTAGTGGGTCAGTTATATCGTGAAAAAAACATCGTAGCTACAGTATACGGTCGTTCTTTAATTAACCGTTCGGTTATCCAAATTCTTAAAGCGCATCGTCGTACTCGCGTACTTGACGTTGAACTTTCAGTTGTGAACACTTTCCCAATTCTTGAAGCTTTGGCGAAAATCGAAAACATCGGTACTGCTGAAATTGATCTTGGCAAACTTGCTGTTGAGTTCAAAGAAAAAGGCGGTGATGTTGACGCATTCGTTGCTGACGCTGTGAAATCACTCGAAGGCAATGCAACTAACGTTGAAAACCGTGATGTTGTACTTTACGGTTTCGGTCGTATCGGTCGTATCCTTGCACGTTTGATGATCAGCCAATCTGGTCTAGGTCGTGGTCTTAACCTTAAAGCAATCGTTGTTCGTAAATCATCTGACGGTGACTTAGAAAAACGTGCGTCTTTGTTACGTCGTGACTCTATTCATGGTCCATTCGCAGGTACGATTTCTGTTGATGAAGAAAACGAAGCAATCATTGCTAACGGTAACTTCATCAAAGTGATCTATGCGTCTAACCCATCTGAAGTTGATTACACTGCTTACGGTATTAACAATGCACTTGTAATCGATAACACAGGTAAATGGCGTGATTCTGAAGGTCTTGCACAGCACCTTAAATGCGCTGGCGCTGCACGTGTCATTCTAACTGCACCTGGTAAAGGTGACATGAAGAACGTTGTATACGGTGTGAACCAAGCTGACATCCTTGATGAAGATACAATCATCTCTGCTGCAAGCTGTACAACAAACGCGATCACACCAACACTTAAAGTGTTAAATGACAAGTACACAGTGATCAATGGTCACGTTGAAACAGTTCACTCGTTCACAAACGACCAAAACTTGATCGACAACTACCATAAAGCTGACCGTCGTGGTCGTGCTGCTACTTTAAACATGGTAATCACTGAAACTGGTGCTGCTAAAGCTGTTGCTAAAGCACTTCCTGCTCTTCAAGGTAAATTGACTGGTAACTCAGTACGTGTACCTACTCCAAACGTATCTCTTGCAATTTTGAACCTTACTTTGGGTCAAGATGTTGATCGTGAAGAAGTGAATGAATACATTCGCCAAATTTCAATCAACTCTAACCTTCAAGGTCAAATCGGTTATACAAACTCAACTGAAGTTGTATCGTCTGACTTTATCGGTTCACGTACTGCTGGTGTGTTTGACGCTCAAGCGACAATCGCTTCTGGTAACCGTTTAACTGCTTATGTTTGGTACGATAACGAAGTGGGTTATAGCTGCCAAGTATTGCGTATTGCTGAGCAAATGGGCGGCGTAAGCTATCCAAAAGTTCCTGCTGAAACTAATGCTTAATTAGTTCACGCTGTAAAAAAAGGGCCTCATTTGAGGCTCTTTTTTTATCTAAAGAGTATGGGTTAAAAACTTAAGGCATAGATGACGAATGGATTGATCAAAAGTATCAAAAGTTCTTGTTTTTTTCTGCCACTGTTAGATGAGTGTGAGTCATTTATAATGAAAAGCTGACTAAAATGTTCAAGTTTTAAGTTTATGAAATTATTAAAGAATTAAATACAAAAAATTGCAAACTGGTTTGTATAATGTGTTCAAAATGAGACTGTAAAAAATAAAAAGCAAAAGGAATTTAGTTTGCAAGCAAAGCACATGCTCAGTGGATTGGCATTTATTGTGTTTGCTACGCTCTGTGGTGTACTTATCGCCATTTGGGTGTTTAAGCACTTTAATATTTATATTCCGCTAGAAAATCAGAACGTCAATATTGATCTGCAAGAGCCGTTACAAGCCGAAGTCAAAATTCATGATGCCTTGGATGTGGACGTGACAGGGAGGGTGAATGCTGAAATTCCGATACATGAAAATTTAAATATTCCCTTAACTCAAACGCTGACGCCACGGGTGTATTTTGATAATCAAGTCCCGATTAAGACCACGATTCCAGTGCGTGAAACTTTGAAAGTGAATCAAAACCTACCTGTGAACACCAAAGTGAAAGTTAAAGTCATGGGGCAGGATGTGACTTTGCCGCTCAAAGGTGATATCCCGATACAATTGGATATTCCAGTAAATATGAATGTGCCTTTGGAGCAAAAAGTACATTTAAAATTTGATGCGCCAGTCAAAACCGTGCTGAAAGAAAACCTACATATTCCACTAAATGCAAATTTAAAAACCAACATTCCTATTGAAGGTAATTTAAATGTTCCAATTAAGACGGCATTAAAAGCGACAGTGGATGTGCAAAATACGTTGCCGGTTCAAATTAAAAAGGGTGAATTGGTAATTCCACTAAAAACAATGCGACTCAATAGAGAGCATGCCAAAACTGAAGCTAAAGCTCAGGAGTAAGCCATGTGGATATTTCAATCAGCGAAGCGCGTCATTTTGAGTTTTATCGCAGTTACGTTATTGGTTGCGGTGTTATTTTGGTTGTATTTAAATATTTATGCGTCGATGCAAGTACGTGCAAAAAATGCTGATATTCAATTGTCGCATTCACTACCCACCAAAATTTCCGTTGGTAATTATTTGCAAACGCAGTCTATTGGGACTCTGGATACGCAGATTGCTTTAGATCGGAAGCTGCAACTACCCTTAAAGGGAAAATATCTGGCAGATTTGCAGTTTAGTGTAGAGGTTCCGATCTCAGTGGATATTGATTATTCCACCAATATTCAAATTAACCAGACGATGCCGCTTGAGGCGACCACAGATTTGGTGATTAAAAATAAACTCGTGCCGAAATTTCCCTTAAAAATGGACATTCCTGTCAAGTTAGATGTGCCTTTTCATTTGAAAAGAACCTATAACATTCCTATTCGAATTAATTTTAATGGTCCTGTGTATTTTGAGTTTAATGAAAAAGTTGATTTGCACGTGGTACATCAGTTTGCACCACAACTAAAACTCAATGACCCGATGACCATGCGAAAAATCGCAACCTTTAATGCCACGATGTATAACGCAGAGCGTAATACCAAGGCAAATTTAGATATGAATATGGATTTGCCGATAAAAAATGTACATCCATAACTCAGATTAAAACCAACAAAAAAGCCCGAATCAATTCGGGCTTTTTGTTGGTTTGATCTTATTTTAAAGCAGCTTCAACAGCACTGTGTAGAGTAGTGGTTGGGTGACCGAGTAGCTGTTCCAAGTCCTTGCGATCACTTTGCATCGCACCGTCAATGCTATTGATATCGGCATCGACGATCACATCTACAAGACCAGCAGGTAATCCAGCTTGTAATAGACCTTGTGTGTATTCTTCTGCTGTAAGATTTTGATAGTGAACATTTTGACCTGAAACTTGCTGTAGGGTTTCAGCAAGCTGTGCCAAGGTGAAACTGTCTGAGCTTGCAAGTTCATAGGTTTTATTCTCATGACCAGCGCTTGTAAGCACTTTTGCAGCAGCTTCGGCATAGTCAGCACGGGATGCTGCATTAATTTTTCCATCCTTTGCTGCACCAAATAAGGTACCTGTTTCAACCACATGTCCTGCAGCAGCAAGATAGTTTTCGACATACCAGTTATTTCGTAAGAAGGTATAGGTTAAACCACTAGCTTGAATCAAACTTTCTGTTTCACGATGTTCTTGAGATAAACCCAATGGTGACGTATCTGCACGTAACAGGCTGGTATAAGCAAGATATGGAACTTTCGCTTCTACTGCAGCATCAATTACGGCTTTGTGTTGTGGAGTACGACGACCAATTTCATTGGCAGAAATGAGTAATAATTTATCGACACCTTGTAGTGCAGGAACAAGTGTATCTGGTTGATCATAGTCAAAATGACGAAGTTCGATGCCTTGAGCTTGTAGAGATGCTGCTTTTTCTGTTGAGCGAACTAAAGCGATGATGTTTTCGGCCGCGGTTTCTTTCAATAAAAATTGAAGGACCAATTGGCCTAGTTGACCTGTTGCACCTGTAATTGCGATTTTCATATTTAAACCCTCTGATTGTTGAATAAATGATCTTGATGGTTGAATCTTAATCTGTTAACTTACTAAATGTAAGTACGTACCAAAAAGTAAGTTAGTGACTTTGAGGAAAGATTTAATGAACACATACGCTACAAGTAAATTATTAGGTCAAGTTTTATCCACAGATTGTCCATCTAGAGAAATATTGGAACATCTCACCAATAAATGGTCAGTATTAGTTTTGCGTTGTTTGACTGAAGGGGTACACCGTTTTAGTGAACTTAAGCAGCGGATCGAAGGGGTGAGCGAAAAGATGCTGGCTCAAACGCTGAAAATGCTCGAGCAAGATGGTTTTATCTTACGGACAGTCTATCCAGTTGTGCCACCCAAAGTTGAATATCAACTGACTTTAATGGGCTCACAGGCTGCAGAAAAGTTAATGCATCTGATTGGTTGGGTTGAACGAACCTTGCCTGAAATTATTGAAGCCAAGGAAAATGCACGTAAATAGCTTTCAGAAATGGGGAGTGAAATTCGTTTGCCATTTATCAAAGGTATTTTGATGATGAGCTAAAGATTTTCGAGCGAGGTGCGGATTTTCCTAAAAATTTGCATCAGCACCAAGATGAATGAAATTTATAGTATTGCTGAATAATATTGTTCGAGAAATTCTTTAAAATATGGCAGAATAAGCGGTTTTAAAGTTTTTAGAGGATTGGCAAACATGCGCTTTGTTGATGAAGCGGTCATTACCGTAGAGGCTGGCGACGGTGGCAATGGCGTAGCCAGTTTTCGCCGTGAAAAATTCGTACCATTTGGTGGTCCAGATGGTGGTGATGGTGGTCGTGGCGGTAACGTATACGTTCAAGCCGACAACGACACAAGTACCCTAGTAGATTATCGTTATACACGTAAATTCCGTGCAGAACGTGCTAAAAATGGTCGTGGAGCGAACTGCTCAGGCCGTGGCGGTGAAGATACCGTATTGCTCGTTCCAGTGGGCACAACAATTGTAGATACAGAATCTGGCGATATCATCGGCGACTTAGTGGCTGACGGTCAGCGTGTGTTAGTGGCAGCAGGTGGTGAAGGTGGTTTGGGTAATACTCACTTCAAATCTTCAACCAACCGTTCTCCACGTAAATGTACACACGGCTCAAAAGGCGAATATCGTGAAATTCGTCTTGAATTAAAAGTACTCGCAGACGTTGGTTTGTTGGGTATGCCAAATGCGGGTAAATCAACCTTTATCCGTGCAGTTTCAGCAGCAAAACCAAAAGTTGCAGATTATCCATTTACCACTATGGTGCCAAACCTAGGTGTGGTTGATGCCGATAGTCACCGTTCATTTGTAATGGCGGATATTCCAGGTCTAATCGAAGGTGCGGCAGAAGGTGCAGGTCTAGGTATTCGATTCCTGAAACACTTGGCGCGTACACGTATTTTATTGCACATCGTAGATGTTCAACCGATTGATGGATCAGACCCTGCGTACAATGCAAAAGCAATTTTGGAAGAATTGAAAAAATTCTCTCCAACACTTTCAAAATTACCTGTTGTATTGGTACTCAATAAAGTAGACCAATTGGCGGCTGAAACGCGTGATGAATGGTGTGATCACATTCTCGAAGAGTTGCAGTGGAAAGGCCCTGTATTCAAAACTTCAGGTTTAACGTTTGAAGGTACTAAAGACGTTGTGTACTACCTGATGGATCAAATTGAAGAACAGCGCGAACGCGAAACTGAAGATCCTGAATATGCAGCAGAAGTTAAAGCGTTCCGTGATCAGCTTGAAGCTGAAACACGTGAGCAAACGCTTGCTGCGAAAGAAGCATATCGTGAAATGCGTCGTCAACAACGTCTGGCAGGTCAAGGTGAAGACTTTGATGATGAATTTGAAGACGGTGATGATGAGGCAGAATCGTACTACGTACGTTAATTGCTGAATAAGTGTCAAAGCAAACAAGTCTGAGGACAAGATGATAGAAGTGGTAGATGGGCAACGTCAGCTCAAGGGTTGTAAACGTATCGTTGTTAAAATCGGATCATCACTACTCACAGCAAACGGAAAAGGGTTAGATCTGGATGCAATCTCGCATTGGGCGGGACAAATTGCAGAACTACACAATGCAGGACGCGAGATCATTCTTGTGTCTTCCGGTGCTGTGGCTGAAGGTATGGTTCGAATGAATCTGGACAGCCGACCCACAGATCTACCCAGTCTTCAGGCTTGCGCAGCCATTGGACAAATGGGTTTAATACATACTTGGTCAAGCGTTTTAGAACAACGTTCTATTCGTACAGCTCAAGTTTTATTAACCCATGACGATTTGGCTGACCGTCGTCGTTATTTAAACTCTTGTGATGCCTTGCAGCATTTGATTGATTGGCGTGTGATTCCTGTGATCAATGAAAATGACACAGTGTCGACTGACGAAATCCGCTTTGGTGATAACGATACTTTGGCAGCTATGGTGGCGGGTCAGGTACATGCAGACTTATTGGTGATTTTAACTGACCAAGAAGGCATGTTTGACTCAGACCCTCGTTCCAATCCAGATGCCAAACTGTTCCATACAGTACGTGCAATGGATGAATCATTATTCGATATGGCTGGCGGCGGCGGTAAATTCGGTCGTGGTGGTATGTTGACCAAAGTTCGTGCGGCACGTTTGGCAGCCAAGTCCGGTTGCCCAACAGTCATTGCGAGCGGTGATAGTGATAATGTGCTGTCACGCGTGATGGCCGGTGAATTACTTGGTACATTATTTATTACCGACAATGACCGTGTCACAGCCCATCAACAATGGTTAGCTGCACATTTACAAACAGCTGGTCGTTTAGTGATTGATGATGGTGCAGTCAAAGCCATTCGTGATAATCACCGCAGTTTATTACCTGTAGGCGTGAAAGCGGTTGAAGGGCATTTTGAACGTGGTGATGTGGTGGAGTGTGTCGATACACAAGGTCATCGTGTTGCCGTAGGTCGTGTAAACTTCAGTTCACGCTCGGCAGAAATAGTTAAAGGTTTGGCCTCAGATAAAGTTCATCAAGTTTTAGGGGAAGCCCGATCACTTGAAATGATCCATCGCAATCATATGTCGATTTACTAAATTGAAAATCAAAATCCTGCTTCCGAGCGGGATTTTTTATGGCATGCCATTTGAATATAACGATAAAAATAGTAATAAGACGAGAAGAATATGAGCGAAATTCAATATTTAAACCTTCAAGATCTAAAAGATGAGCAGGCTCAACTGTGTGAATTATTGGCCCAATGTGTGCAAGATGGTGCATCACTGGGTTTTTTAACTAAAGAATCTAAGTCGCACTATGATGAATATTGGTCTGCTGTGGCAAAGGATATTCAAAAGCATAAAACCTTTTTGTGGGTGGCGCTGCAAAGCGGTGAAGTTGTGGGCACAGTACAATTGGTTCGTGCCACCAAAGCCAATGCGCTGCGTCGTACTGAGATTGAAAAACTTATGGTGCATCCAAAGGTACGTCAGCAAGGCATTGCTCACCAATTATTCACACTTGCAGAAGATAAAGCAAAACACTTGAACTTGAAATTACTTATACTTGATACGCGTACAGGCGATGTCTCTGAAAAGCTATATGAAAAATTTAGCTTTATAAAAGCTGGGATCATTCCGCAATTTGCATTGAGCCATACAGGTACAATAGATTCAACGACATTATTTTATAAATTATTAGTTTAAGTTGAAACGGATGGATATTTTAGACCAAAACTCCTGCACAGATGCAGGAGTTTTTTCATTAAAGGTTCTTTTGATTAACTCGTTTAGAGAGTTCTTCCGCACTTTCAACTCGTTCAGAATAGCGATCTGTGAGGTAGGCAGATTGACCACGTGTGAGTAGGGTAAATTTATATAATTCCTCCATCACATCGACAATGCGAGTGTAATAGGAGGAAGGTTTCATGCGATCATTTTCATCAAACTCTAAAAATGCTTTTGCAACGGAAGATTGATTTGGAATCGTGATCATCCGCATCCAACGCCCAAGGATGCGCATTTGGTTAACAGCATTAAAAGATTGCGAACCACCACTGACTTGCATTAACGCCAGCGTTTTACCTTGAGTAGCACGAATGGCACCTGACGCTAAAGGAATCCAATCAATTTGTGCTTTCAATATAGAGCTCATCGCACCATGTCGTTCTGGCGAACACCAAACCATGCCTTCTGACCATGTAAGCAATTCATGTAATTCCTGAACTTTGGGATGTGAAGTTTCAGCATCTTCAGGCAGTGGAAGACCTTTAGGATGAAAGATTTTGACTTCTGCACCAAAATGTTCAAGGATTCGACCCGCCTCCAATACTGTTAAACGGCTAAATGAGCGTTCACGGTTAGAGCCATAGAGCAGCAGAATGCGTGGCGGATGTTCAAGTGCTTTTGCTTGAACATGTTCAAAACTCGGTGTTTCAAGTAGATCTAGTTGAATATTGGGGAGCTTCATTTTAGTTCTCTTTATACCATTTGCGTTTTAACCATAGCGATACACTCACTAATGCAATAAGCACAGGCACTTCAACCAATGGGCCAATAATCGTGGTAAATGCAATCGGAGATGCAATGCCAAAGGTGGCGATGGCAACAGCGAGGGCAAGTTCAAAATTATTACCTGCTGCTGTAAAGGATATCGCAGTGGTTTTGGCGTAGTTATTGCCCATCCATTTGCTCATCAAAAAGCTAATGAAAAACATCACCACAAAGTAGATCGTGAGGGGAATGGCAATACGCAGTACATCCATCGGAAGGCTCACGACATCTGCACCTTTGAGGCTAAACATCACCACAATGGTAAAGAGTAATGCGATTAAACTGATGGGGCTGATTTTGGGTATAAATTGATTTTTATACCAATCCAGACCTTTTTGTTTTACCAATATGGCACGCGTTAGGAAACCGAGCAGGAAGGGAATGCCTAGATACACCAATACTGCATGTGTGATGGTCCAAAAGCTGACTTGGATCACTTGTGCTTCGATACCAAAATAAGGCGGTAAAAAACTCAAAAAGAACCATGCGTAGGTACTAAAAAATGCAATTTGGAAAATACTGTTAAATGCCACTAAAGCCGCAACGTATTGGTTGTCCCCACAAGCGAGATCATTCCAAACCAGAACCATCGCAATACAACGTGCTAAACCAATCAGAATCAAACCGGTCATGTATTCAGGGTAGTGTTGTAAAAAAACGATCGCCAAAATAAACATCAGGCAAGGTGCGATTAACCAGTTTTGAAGTAGTGAAAGGTATAAGGTACGTTTATCTTTAAACACTTCAGGCAGGGCTTTGTAATCCACTTTCGACAAAGGCGGATACATCATCAGGATTAAACCAATGGCAATCGCAATATTGACATCACCGATATTGAGTTGATTTAAAGCTCTTGAAGTACTTGGAACATACACGCCAATCGCAATGCCTAGCCCCATTGCGATAAAAATCCATAGCGTTAAATTGCGGTCTAGAAATGACAGTTTTGCAGCAGCCATTATTGAATCTCTGAAATTTTTTGGATTTCTTTGTTAAGCTCTTCGCGACTTAATTGATTAAAATCGAGTGCAAATAAAGCATCTAAACGGCGGTTAATATGTGCCACGGTATCAAGAAAAGCTGCAAGTTTGATGTCATCTGCAAGCTCTAAATGGGAGGGATCTTCTAAGCCCCAGTGGGCTTTGATGGCAGAGCCTAAGTAAATTGGGCAAGCTTCTTGAGCTGCAGAACCACAGACAGTAATTACCACATCGGGTTGGTATTGTTCACATGCTGTGATGGTTTTACTCGACAAGCCCTCAGTCGGTAGATTGAGGTTATGTAGGGTTTTTAAGGTAAATGGGTGGACTTGTCCTGAAGGTTTACTGCCTGCGCTATAAGCACGGAAACCTTCAGGGGCACGCTGGTTAAAAAGTACTTCGGATAAAATGCTGCGGCAGCTATTGCCAGTACATAGAAATAAAAAATTCATAGCGTTTCACACAATGTGGTAGTGCCTTTCGGGGAGTTTAAATCGAGGTCTTTAAATCGTTCTTGGTGACGCATGACATCGAGTATTTGTGTACACCAAGTAGGCAGTGCAGGGTGAATGGAGTAATAGACCCATTGACCTTTACGTTGATCACTCAGCACACCTGATGAACGCAGTAATGCCAAATGACGCGAAATTTTAGGTTGGCTCAATTCAAGGGACTCAGTGAGTTCGCAGACGCAGAGTTCACCTTTACAAGCCAACAGCATGATGATGTTCAGACGAGTCTCATCTGCAAGTAATTTGAAAAATTCAGTCTGTTCCATGTTTATCTGCATATATGGATTTTCATATATCTTTACATATGGATATATGGATGTCCATATATATTATTCAATAAAAATCCCACACTTGGTGGGATCTTTATATTTAGACCAGTTTAAAAGTCGAATGAAGTTTGTAAGAAGAAGGTTCGTGGCTGACCAATATATTTACCACCGGTTGCATCTGATGAACGGGTGAAATACTGTTTATCAAATACATTCTTAATACCAGCAGCAACTTTAATCCCTTGTAGCGAACCGCCAAAGTCATAGCCTGTACGCACAGCAAAAGTTGAATAGCCTGGAATATCGCCCAGTTTACCATTTGCTGTTTCTTCTGTTTGGTAAATCCCCGAATCTTGGTTACCTGGGGCACGTTGTTTAGATTGTGCATACATGTCGGCATTGATTGACCAAGCATCATATTTATAGCCTAAGCCAAAATTTGCAACATTCTGTGAGTAAAACGGTAAGTCTTTATCTTTAAAGTTACCCGCTTTAGCAACCGCTTTGGTATAGGTGTAGTTGCCATAAGCTTTTAAGCCTTCGAGATTGTCAGCCAAATGTCCAAAGTCATAGCTAAAACCGGTTTCAATCCCTTTATGGCTGGTTGCCCCTAGGCTGGTCCAAATGCCATTGCTGCCGGCATCACGGTCTAAGTAGAGCTCTTTTTCAAAATCTAAATAGAAAGCGGTTAATTCAGCAGTTAAGCCATTACCGAGATATTTAGTGCCGATTTCATAGTTTTTTGACTTTTCTGGGTGTAAGCCATCGAGTGTAGAAACAGCCACATTATCTTTTGCTGCTGCTAATTGGTTATATTGCTGTGGACCAAAAGAGACACCGGCATTGGCAAAGAAATTCCAATGGTCAGTTGCTTTATACAGGACAGCTAAACTTGGTAAAAATTCATCTGATTGGATCGATGGATGAACAGTATTTTGTAATACGCCATTTTTATAGGCACTAAAACTGTTTTGCGTATCAATCGATTCAAAACGAACGCCGGGTGTAATATTCCATTTACCCAATTCTATACGGTTATCGATATAAGCTGCGTGTGCTTTGGTGCCACCCGCACTACGTGTACGTGCAATAAACTGACCGGGTTCAGCATCTGCAGCGTATTCAGTACGGCCTGCGAACTCGGTGCTTTCTTCATCCATATAACGGTAGCCTACAGTCACTTCATTCAGCGTGCTACCTAAGCTATAGCTACGAGAATAACGTGGCTCAATGGCAAAGACTTTATAATCACGCGGTGAAGTATCTAAGCGATGATTGCCATTGGTTAAGGTGGATTCAAGATTGCTGGTACGGAATGAATCGATGTAATAACTTAAAAGTTCAAAGTTGTTCGTGTCATCTTTATGTGTATAACGCAGCGATACATCTGAACGACGGCCAGTGAAAAAATCACGATAATGCGACGTTTGATATGGATTTGCTTCGAATTCAGCAGTGCTTAAACCTTCAGGCATTTCACCTGTACCATCGTAGTGATGGAAATTTAATGCAATTTTATCCTGATCTGTTATGTCATAAGCGGTTTTTAACATGACATCATCAATGTCATTTTTATTGTTCGCTTCACGATAACCATTGCCTTTAGTGCCTGAATAAAGCAAGGCAAGACCTAAACCATTATCTAATGTTCCACCAACAAACAGACTAGGACTTAATTTTACCTGATCTGTACCTGTTGCATATTCAGAGTTTAATGCCACGGTACCTTTAAAGTCTTCAGGAATGCTACGTGTGGTAAAGTTGATAATACCGCCGACATTTTGTGGTCCAAAACGGACAGAACCTGCTCCACGGACTACATCAACAGATTCTATATTTCCTAAAGAGACAGGCGCCATCGAAAGCTGTGGTTGGCCATACGGTGCAAATGACATTGGGATGCCATCGATCAACACGGTTGAACGTGGAGAGAGGCGAGAGGTTAATCCTCGAACGCCAATATTTAATGAAACATCGCTACCGCCAGTACCATTATTTTCTTGAACCTGAACGCCGGGAACTTGGCGTAACGCATCTTTAAGAGATGTTGCTGCGCTTTCGTTTAAGCGTTTACGGTCAATGATGGTCCGCGCACCGGCATGCTTTTGCACCTTTTTTTCATTGGCGTTTTCCAGCCAGTTCCCTTGAGTTTCAATGGTGATGGTTGGCAAAACATCTGCTTGCGCTATCTCTGTATTTTCAGCAGCTGAAGCCAAAGTGGCAACCATGCTTATACCTACGGCAATACTCAGCGGTAATAGCGGGAAATTTTGAAGCTTTGGAGATTTTTTGCTTGAACTATACATAAAAGTGTGAGCAATGGAGAGAGAGCGCGTATCATAATCTTGAGTGCGATAAATTTAAATAAGGATGATTATCATTTAAAACTATGAATTTGATTAAGCTAATAGACTTTTTAATTTAAATAAAGAATAGGTGGATTTTATAATTAAAAAAACCGCGCTAAAGCACGGTTTCTTAAAATGAATTTAATTATTTGAACTGGATAGAGCCATTTGCACTGACCGTGATTTTAGATTCACCACCTGCCATTTCTTGTTCAGGAATAGCATCAGCACTTGCAGCTTTCATCATCGCCATACGCGGAACTGGCTGACCACCATAATTGCTGGTATTTAAATTGATATTCACCAAGTTATAGCCTGACTTATTCCACGCTTGTGACAATGTTTGCGCGCGTTGTTGGAAGTTTTTAGAGGCTTCAACCATGAGTTCATTTTCTACTTTTTTTCGCTGTGCATCTGACACACTAAAGCTGATGGATTGAGTTTGGAAATTTTGTTGTAACTCGCTCACCAATTGGCTAGCTGCTTTAAAGTCTGTACTTTCTAAACGCACTTCGGCACGACCACGCCATTCTTTCAATTTACGACTGTCATTGTCATAAATCGGGTAGGTGCTTTGAGATCCCGTTTCGATTTTTACCGCAGGGTATTTACGGGCTGTGTTCACCGCTTGGGTCATCAATTGGTTGATTTGGGTAGCAAGTTCAGCCGGTTGTTTATTTGATTTTTCAATATATAAAACGGCATACATTTGGTCGTTCGACACTTGGCGAGTAGCATCCGCCTGAATATTCACGATGTTGTAATTGAGTGGGTCAGCTGCTTGAGTTGCTGCTGCCAAACCTAGACCGGATGCTAATAAAACAGTGGATAAGATAATTTTACGCATTGTTATGACCTATTCTTCTTTCAGAATGATTAATTTAGCTTATGCTGTTATCTTAAAAGGGGATTGTGATGGATTAAAGGAAAATCTGTGGTGGGATTGTAAATCTTTCAAGAAAAATAAATGTAGTGCTTGATGAATTATTTATTTAAATAATCAGTACTTAGTTGTTTTAATAATTGAAGATTACAATAATCATTCATAAGTTGTAAAAAAGCATAAAATAAAAAGGTTTTCTTTGTTTTGTCACACTGTAAGATGATAATTCAAGATATCCATGGAATAGATCTGTTTTTTCTCTAAATTATCTTTTTATTTGATCATAAAAGTGATTTATTTTCTTGAAAAAGTCTGTATCATCCGCCTCCTAGTTAGCCCATACTCAAAGAGCTTTTAAAGCTAACTAGAAACTCATAAAGCACCGAGTCAAAGGACCGCAAGTCACCCGACTTATTTCTTTCAACCCATATCAGAGATGGTAATTCGATATGAGCGTTTCTTCTGTAAACCCTGCCACTAATTCTACTAACGAATACTATTTGACTCGCCAAAGCCAGATGGAATCCAATGTTCGTAGCTATCCGCGTAAACTTCCACTTGCGATAGCAAAAGCTTTAGGTTGTTGGGTTACTGATGTTGAAGGTACAGAGTACCTCGATTGTTTAGCTGGGGCAGGAACATTGGCATTAGGCCATAATCATCCTGCGGTAATTCAAAGTATCCAAGACACACTTGCAAGTGGCCTCCCATTGCATACTTTGGATTTAACAACGCCTTTAAAAGATGCTTTTACTGAAGCACTACTTGAGCAATTACCTGGTGGTAAAGAAGAGTATTGTCTACAGTTCTGTGGTCCGTCTGGTGCAGATGGTACAGAAGCAGCAATTAAGTTAGCAAAAACATACACTGGTCGTAGCTCAGTGATTAGCTTCTCTGGTGGCTATCACGGTATGACTCACGGTTCTTTAGCAATGACAGGTAACTTGTCTGCTAAAAATGCTGTGAACGGCTTAATGCCGGGTGTTCAATTTATGCCGTATCCGCATGAATACCGTTGCCCATTAGGCATAGGTGGTGAAGCGGGTGTAGACGCATTAACGTATTATTTCGAAAACTTCATTGAAGACGTAGAAAGCGGTGTAACGAAACCTGCAGCTGTAATCTTGGAAGCAATCCAAGGCGAAGGCGGTGTAGTGACTGCACCTGTAAAATGGTTAAAGAAAATCCGCGAAGTGACTGAAAAGCACAACATCGTGTTGATTCTTGATGAAGTACAAGCGGGCTTTGCACGTTCAGGTAAAATGTTTGCCTTTGAACATGCAGGTATTGAGCCAGACGTCATTGTAATGTCTAAAGCGGTAGGTGGTAGCTTACCACTTGCAGTATTGGGCATTAAACGTAAGTTTGACGCATGGCAACCAGCGGGTCACACGGGTACATTCCGTGGTAACCAACTTGCTATGGGTACGGGTCTTGCAACGATCAAAACCATTAAAGAACAAAATTTGGCTCAAAACGCGCAGGAGCGTGGTGATTTCTTACAAGCTGAAATTAAAAAATTAGCGGTAGAATTCCCATGTATCGGTAACGTACGTGGCCGTGGTTTGATGATTGGTGTTGAAATCGTTGATGAACGTCAAAAAGCAGATCACATGGGTTCTTTACCAGGTGATTCTCAATTGGCAGCAGCAATTCAAGCAGCATGTTTCAACAACAAATTGTTGTTAGAAAAAGGTGGTCGTAACGGTACAGTAATTCGTTTACTTTGCCCATTGATCATCAACCAAGCTGAATGTGAAGAAGTGATTGTTCGCTTCAAGAAAGCTCTTGCTGAAGCACTAGTTGCAACTCGAGGCGCGTAAGACATGGTAGATTTTGCAGAACATCGTAAAGCGTTATTCTGCAATGATGCACAATCCATTGCTGACTACCAGTCAGCAATGGATTCAGCTGTAAAAGCTGTATCTGCATGGTTGCAAAATGACAAAATGTACACAGGCGGTAGCATTAAAGAGCTTCGTAGTGCAATTGCATTCAATCCTTCTAAAGAAGGTATGGGTGTACAAAAATCACTAGACCGTATGGTTGAGCTGTTCTTAAACAAAAGCTTAAAAGTACATCACCCACATTCTTTAGCGCATTTGCATTGCCCAACAATGGTGACAAGCCAAATCGCTGAAGTGCTGATCAACGCGACTAACCAATCTATGGACTCATGGGATCAAAGCCCTGCAGGTTCATTGATGGAAGTTCAATTGATTGATTGGCTTCGCCAAAAAGTGGGCTACGGTGCAGGTCAAGCAGGTGTATTCACCTCTGGCGGTACGCAGTCTAACTTAATGGGCGTTTTACTTGCACGTGATGCGTGCATCGCGAAAAACTGGAAAGACGAAAACGGTAACCCGTGGTCTGTACAGCGCGATGGCGTACCTGCGGAAGCAATGCGTAATGTCAAAGTGATTTGTTCTGAAAATGCACACTTCTCTGTGCAAAAGAACATGGCCATGATGGGTATGGGCTTCCAATCTGTTGTGACTGTTCCTGTAGATGCTAACGCACGCATGGACATGGACGCACTTGAGAAAACCATGGCGCACCTTCAAGCTGAAGGTAAAATCGTCGCATGTGTAGTTGCAACTGCGGGTACAACCGATGCAGGCGCAATTGACCCATTGAAAGAAATTCGTGAAATCACCAACAAATATGGCGCGTGGATGCATATCGACGCAGCATGGGGCGGTGCGTTAATTTTATCAAATGATTACCGTGATATGTTGGATGGCATTGAGCTTTCTGACTCGGTAACGCTTGATTTCCATAAGCATTACTTCCAAACGATTTCATGTGGCGCATTCTTGCTTAAAGATGAAGCAAACTATCGTTTCATGCATTATGAAGCTGAGTATTTAAACTCTGCTTATGATGAAGAGCATGGCGTTCCTAACTTAGTATCTAAGTCACTACAAACAACTCGCCGTTTTGACGCGTTGAAATTGTGGATGACGGTTGAAGCGTTAGGTGAAGAGCTTTACGGTTCGATGATTGATCATGGTGTAGGTCTAACACGTGATGTTGCAGACTATATTACTGCCACTGACGGTCTAGAAATGCTGGTTGATCCTCAATTTGCATCGGTATTGTTCCGTGTAGTACCAGCAGGTTACCCAGCTGAATTGTTAGATACATTGAACCAAAACGTTGCAGACGAATTGTTTGCTCGTGGTGAAGCGAATATTGGTGTAACTAAAGTAGGTCAAGTTCAATCATTGAAAATGACGACTTTAAGCCCAGTAGCGACTTTAGACAACGTGAAGAATTTGCTTGCTCTAGTGCTAGCAGAAGCGGATCGTATCAAAGGCCCAATCGCTGATGGTACATATACACCTGCAATTGACTAATCATTTGCTTGTGTGAAAAAAGGCGCTCAATTGAGCGCCTTTTTTATGCTTTTGAATAGCTTAGATTTATAAATAAAGTGCAACTTAATTGATGTTATAGCCGAAATTCTTCTTTAATGCATACTTTTTGTTGCGTAGGCGTATTGTTACTTTGACGGATCAAAGTAACTAAAATCCTTCTCAGGCAAAAGGTACATCCATGTGACTTTTACCTTACAGCGACATCCCTGTCGCCAGTCGCGATAGTCATTGATGTTTATCATTTGATGAATGAGATACCACAATATTTATAACCAATATAAGGCTTGTAAAGGAGTTTCCCTCTCCTTGTAGGAGAGGGTTAGGGTGAGGTGAATGCAATACGATATTGATGTTATGCAGCAAACAATGGACTAAATTCTTTCTTTCGTAATAGTTTCCGATACATTCTTGAACTGCGGTCTGTAGGAAAATGTGCTTCTATACTCAAATCTAAGGGCAAATATTCAGGCTTTTGCGATTCGGATACTAAGCGATCTTCTTCAAATATTTTTAAGTTAAAGTCGTAAGCATCTTCGACAGGTAAGTCTTTGTCATAATTGCGGCAAATGGGAGCAAATAGACGGGTGGAACGAGCAGTCATCGGTGAAGCCGCATTCATAATCACTTGCTTGCTGTTATTTGGAAAATGAATCGTCAGCGTTGCAGTAAACGGCAGATGAATTTCAAAATGGCGCAGCCATTGGAAACCCTTTTGTCCGCGCTGTTCTAAACCAATTTGATAGCGCCCAACACTGCTCCAATAGTCTGCATTAAAGCCAGTTTCTGTTTCGATGGTCGTGTAGTCAGGTACTTCTACATTTGCAGGGTCGCCAAACGTATCGGGATGTACCCATGCAAAATGCGCAACATCAATAAAATCTTCAAGCTGCCGGCCTGCAAAACATTGAAAATCTACCGTTGGCCAAACCAATTGTTGAAAATCTGCATCTTCCCAATTGGGCATGCTAGGTATATTGGGTTCAGCTTCAGAATGAGCCGTCAGATTGCACCAGATCAAACCATAGCGCTCTACCGCTGCATAGGTGCGTAAATTAAAGTGCGGTGAAATTTTCTGTTCTGGATATGCAGGAATACGGTTGCAATGACCATGATCATCAAAGCGTAAGCCATGATATCGGCAGACCACGCCTTGACCATCATTCTTGCCTAAACTTAGGGGTACGCAGCGGTGTGGGTAGGCATCTTTAGCTACAATCAGTTCATCTCCCATTTTATAAATGACGAGCGGCATATCTAAAAGCATGGTGCCATAAGGCTGTTCTGTAATGTCTCGAGTGAGTGCAATCGGATACCAATATTTCGTAAGTAAGTGCCAGTCATGTTCTTCAAAAGTCATATGTACAGGCAAGTCTGGATTAAATGTCGCAATGGCTTTACTGGTTATTTTAGGCTCTGTTTTTATGTAAAGTTGCATATTGAGCTAACTAAAAATGTAATGAAATTTTAATTATTGGAATAACATGGAATAAAAAATCGAACATGCAAATGTGCATCATTCAGAAAAAGAGGACAATTTGAAAAAAGAAAATAAGACAAAATATGACAGTGATATGAATTCTTACGAATATCAAAGTAGAAATATATAAGACCAATACTTTGATAAATTTCATTACGTATTGAAAAATAAAGAATTATATTTAAATCAATGAGCAATCATCAATTATCATAAAAGCGTCATAAAGATGTAACCTAACTGTCATACTCTAAAATCAAAATGCGTATATCGAAAAAGTACAAGACTTTATTAGAAAGTGGCGTACTCCAATAAATGCATCAATAAAGAGAGATGAGAATGCGCTTCAATCATATCGCAATTGCGTTGGCACTTTCAGGGGCAGCTGTTGCAACAACTGCAAATGCAGCTCGTGACACGATCCAAATTGCTGGTTCTTCTACAGTTTTGCCTTATGCAAGTATTGTTGCAGAAGAGTTTGGTAATACATTCCCACAATTTAAAGCACCTGTTGTAGGTTCTGGTGGTACTTCTGGTGGTTTGAAACAATTCTGTAATGGCGTTGGTGATAACACTATCGATATTGCTAATGCATCTCGTAAAATTAAAGACACTGAGCTTGCTGCTTGTAAAAAAGCAGGTGTAAACCAAGTTCTTGAGATTAAAGTAGGTTATGACGGTATCGTGTTTGCATCAAACGCTAAAAAAGCGGCATTCAAACTTCGCCCACAGCACGTATTTGCTGCACTTGCTGCTGAATTACCTTCAAAAGGTAAATTGGTTCCAAACCCATACACACGTTGGAATCAAATCGACCCAACTTTACCAAACGAAGCAATCACTTTAGTTATTCCTGCATCAAATCACGGTACTCGTGAAGTATTCCAAGAGAAAATGGTAGATGCTGGCTGTGAAACTTACCAAGCATTTGCGAAGCTAGATAAAGATGCAAAGAAAAAGGCATGTTCTACATTCCGTAAAGATGGCCGTGTAATTGAAATTGCTGGTGACTATACAGAGACATTGGCACGCTTAAAAACTTCACCTAACGCTGTAGGTGTATTCGGTTTAGGTTTCTATGATCAAAACCGTGACAAATTACGTGTAGCGACAGTAAACAATGTTGCGCCATCTGAGAAAACAATTCTGAATGGTTCTTACCCTGTATCACGTCCATTGTTCTTCTACGTGAAAGGTGAGCATCTTAAATCAATCAAAGGCTTGAAAGAATTTACAGAATTCTTTGTAAGCAAAAAAGTATCTGGTAAAGGTTCTAAGCTTGAAAAAGCAGGTCTGATTTCAATGTCTGACAAAGAACGTGCTGCGGTACTTGCAAACTTTAAAGCTGGTAAAGCAGTTAAATAAAAGTATGGAATTAGCCAATGGCAGGGTCGACCTGCCATTGGTTTTTTTGCAAAGAAACAGTTTTTTCAAGAAGGGCTTTTGAAAAAACAGTGGAGATTACATGAATCTGCTACTTATTGGTGTGTTGCTCGCAATTATTGCAATCGCTTATCAAGTTGGACTGACCAAAAGTCGCAAACTTGCAGGTAAAGGCAATAACTCAGCAATGTTGCATTCACGACCGGGCTATTATGGTGTTTTGGTCGCTTTATGGTGTGGGATTCCCGCTTTTTTAATCTTGATTGTTTGGAACTTGGTTGAACCGAGTATTTTTCAACACGTTATTTTAAATAATGTCCCAGAAAATATTCGTTTAGATTTAGATCCTGCAAGCACAAGCGTAATGGTTGACCGCGTCCAAGCGATTGCTTCTGGTTTTGGAGTAAGTGATACGCCAGCTGCATATGAACTTGCAGCAGCAGAACAGTTACAGAAAATTGAAAACATCGGCTCATATGCAAAATTGGCCGTTGTGATTTGTGCGGCATTGATTGGTTTAGTTATGGCTAAACGCCGCATCGCAGAAAAATATCGTGCACGTAATCAAGTCGAAAAAGTTATTAATATCGCATTGGCACTATGTTCCGGTGTGGCAATCCTGACAACAGTTGGCATTGTGATGTCGATGTTCAGTGAAGCCATGCGTTTCTTTAGTTTTGTCAGTCCACTCGATTTCTTCTTGGGCACTGAATGGAACCCAGGTTTTAGTACATCAGGGAATGCCGAAGGTAGTTATGGTTTGCTGCCACTCCTTTGGGGCACACTCATGGTTAGTGGTATTGCACTACTGGTTGCTGTTCCGGTTGGTCTGATGATTGCGATTTATTTGGCTGAATATGCAAAGCCAAGTTTCCGTGCTTGGGCAAAACCTGCCATAGAAGTTCTCGCAGGTATTCCAACCATCGTTTACGGTGTATTTGCCTTAATGATTATTGGACCCTTTGCAAAACAGCTTGGCGCATATATTGGACTCGATATTAATGCAACCAGTGCTCTAACAGCAGGCTTTGTGATGGGGATTATGATTATCCCATTCGTTTCATCATTATCTGATGACATCATTACTCAAGTTCCTCGCGCGCTTCGTGACGGTTCACTCGGTTTGGGTGCAACAAAATCAGAAACTATTCGCCAAGTAGTGATACCTGCAGCTTTGCCGGGCATTATCGGTGCATTCTTATTGGCAGCATCTCGTGCGATTGGTGAAACCATGATTGTGGTACTTGCAGCAGGGAACAGTCCTTTACTACACATTAATCCGCTCGAAGCAGTGTCTACAGTCACCATTACCATCGTAAACCAATTAACAGGTGATACAGACTTTGCGAGTCCTCAAGCATTGGTTGCTTTTGCACTCGGTTTAACACTGTTTGTGATTACCTTAGGGCTGAATATTGTTGCACTGTACATTGTGCGTAAATACCGTGAGCAATACGAATGAGTACGACGAATACATCAAACATGGATCAAAAATTTGATTCACATGCAGCCGCTGAGCTTCGTGAAAAACGTAAGAAAATCATTGAAAACTCTTTGGCGAAAAGACATCGTAAAGAAAAGACCTTCCGTGTCTTGGGCTTTAGTGCAGTAGTGACTGGTTTATTTTTCGTCGTGCTATTGTTTGGTAGTATTTTAGCCAAAGGTTTACCTGCATTTTGGCAAAGCTCAATGACGGTACCTGTGTTTTTTGATCCAAACATTGTCAAAGTTGGTGCGAAACCAATTCAAAAAGAAGGTGAATCACCTGCACAGTTCCAAGAGCGTTACATTGCTTGGCAAACTGAAATGGGCATGGTGGATTGGGATGCGCTCATCGTAAATGGCATCATAGCAAAAGATCCAGCGATTGCCTCACAACGTGATGATCTCAACAGTTTATATACAAGTTCAGAAGCTTATCGCTTACGTGACATGGTAATGGCAGATCCGTCATTGATTGGTCAAAAACAAGATTTTAAAATCCTTGCAGATGCTAATGTCGATGTCTGGTTGGCTGGTAATATTGACCGCAGCTTGCCTGATGAACAGCAACAATTGAGCCCAGAAGTACGCCAACTTGCAGATAAACTTAAAGCTGATGGTGTTATTACTAACTCATTTAATACTGAAATATTTAAGAATCCAGACTCTCGTAGCTCACCTGCAACTTCAGGTTTAGCTGGGGCGTTTATGGGGTCGTTATTTATGATGCTGATCGTGATCATTATTTCGATTCCAATTGGTGTAGCATCTGCAATTTACTTAGAAGAGTTTGCACCTAAAAACTGGATTACCGATGTTGTCGAAGTCAACATTAACAATCTAGCAGCGGTTCCTTCGATTGTCTTTGGTTTGCTTGGTGCAGCGATCTTTATTGGTTGGATGCATATGCCGCTTTCGGCTCCTGTGGTTGGTGGTTTAGTCTTAAGTTTGATGACTTTGCCAACGGTCATTATTACCACACGTGCTTCACTAAAAGCTGTTCCTCCATCGATCCGCCAAGCCGCTTTAGGTTTGGGTGCATCACGTTTACAAACTGTATTTCACCACGTCTTGCCACTGGCATTACCAGGTATCTTAACCGGTGCCATTATTGGTGTAGCGCAAGCCCTAGGTGAAACTGCTCCATTATTATTGATTGGTATGAGTGCCTTTGTAGCAAGTGTACCAGCCACTCCTTTAGATCAATCCACTGCATTACCTGTACAAATTTTCCTTTGGCAAGGTAATGAGCTACGTAACTTCTTTGAAGGACGTACCGCAGCAGCAATCATTGTACTTCTTGCTCTCATGATCGGCTTAAACAGTTTAGCCATCTGGTTACGTAAGAAATTTGAAGTACGCTGGTAATTGAGGGCATTATATGAATAGCGTCGTTACAACTGAAAAGAATTCCTTATATCAGGATAAGTCCGTGAATCCAGAACAAACACAATTTACCTCTGCTCAGGGCAGCCAAAAACAAACCAATACTGCGTTTGTGTCACAATTCGATACGCAATCTAGCGCGAAAAAAGATGCGAAATCGAGCAATGTGAAAATCAGTACCAATGATGTGCATGTGTACTATGGCGAATCTGAAGCGATCAAAGGCATTGATCTGAACATTTATGAAAATGAAGTGATCGCCTTTATTGGACCGTCTGGTTGTGGTAAGTCAACTTTCCTGCGTACGCTCAACCGTATGAATGACACGATTGATTCTTGTCGTGTGACAGGACAAGTGCTCATGGATAATCAAGACATCTATGATCCAAATCTTGATGTGGTATTACTGCGTGCCCAAGTAGGTATGGTTTTCCAAAAGCCGAACCCATTTCCAAAGTCAATCTTTGATAATGTCGCTTATGGTCCAAAACTGCATGGATTGGCGCGTGACAAATACGACATGGAAGAAATTGTTGAAAATAGTCTGCGTAAAGCAGGTCTTTGGGATGAAGTGAAAGACCGTTTGAGCCAACCGGGTACGGGGCTTTCAGGTGGTCAGCAGCAACGTCTTTGTATTGCGCGAACCATTGCAGTCAGTCCTGAAGTTATTTTGATGGATGAACCCTGTTCAGCACTGGATCCGATTGCAACTGCAAAAGTAGAAGAACTCATCACTGAACTTTCAGCGCAATATACCATTGCGATTGTGACGCACTCGATGCAACAAGCAGCACGTGTATCTGACCGTACCGCATATTTCCATTTGGGTGATTTGATTGAAGTGAATTCCACTGAAAAAGTCTTTACTCAACCGGATCATCAATTGACTGAAGCGTATATTACCGGGCGTTTTGGCTAATCTAGTCTGTCTAAAAAAGAGCCGAAAGGCTCTTTTTTTATGAAGTCAATAATTAGGTCAAAAAGTCTTGATAAAAATAAAATGCTCAATTTGGCTCAATGAGAATTATTTTCAAAAAATAGATTGAATTTTTGTGATGCAACCCACATGTTATACAACATAAATATGAATTAAATGAGTTTCAATTTTATGCTATTTCATAATCCCAAGTTGCCTGCGGAAATTCGTGTAAGTCACTTAAATGCACGTATTAATGAACAACGAAAAAAAATTGCGCAAACCACTGCATCTAAACTTGAGCTGCTGCAACTAAGCCAACAATTATCAAAAGAAGCGCGCGCACGTAAAAAGAATAACCAAAAAATTTATGTGATCGATTTTAATGGTGATACCGCTGCATCGGCGGTGACAAGCCTTCGTGAAGAAATTACCCTAATCTTAGCGACAGCAAAAGCTGGGCGCGACCGCGTAGTTTTACGTTTAGAAAGTCCAGGCGGGATGGTGCATGGCTATGGTCTGGCTGCAGCACAATTGGTACGTTTACGTGATGCTGGATTTAACTTAACCATTTGTGTGGATAAAGTTGCTGCAAGTGGTGGCTATATGATGGCCTGCATTGCAAATGAAATAGTTTCAGCTCCATTTGCAGTTGTGGGATCGATTGGCGTGGTTGCACAAGTGCCAAACTTTAACCGTTTATTGAAAGAAAAACATATCGATTTTGAACTGTATACAGCAGGTCAGTTCAAACGTACCGTCACTATGTTTGGTGAAAATACGGCTGAAGGTAAAGCCAAATTTGAAGAAGAGTTGCAGCAAACGCATAACTTGTTTAAACACTTTGTTGAAAAATACCGTCCTCAGCTTAATGTCGATAAAGTTGCAACAGGTGAGCATTGGTATGGTCAAGATGCCATTGATCTTAATCTAGTCGATAAGCTCCAAACGTCAGATGAATATCTGTTAAGTCTCATGCCACAACATGATGTATATATGATTGAAACCCGCAAAAAGCCAACGCTTGGTGAGAAGTTAGGCTTACAAGCAGCACAAATTGCGGACTCATTGGTGCCTGCAGTCATGTCTAAAGTGATGGAGTCATTGAGCAAAGCCAATTCGAGCCTCGTGCAGTTGCGTGACCCTAAACTCTAAAATTGTTTTTGTTATGATGTATTTAAAGCTCACTTCGGTGAGCTTTTTTTTATGCTAAATGATACTACTTTGAAAATTGCAGCAAGCGCGGCTAATAAACAGCAACCATTTATAAATACTTTGATAATTTTGATTATCCAAACTTGGCTGAATCTAAAATATTAAAATGGATAGAACCATAGAAACCGCTGTTATTGGCGTAGAATTTAAGGTGAAAAATTAAATAAAAATAATTCTGATGAATTTACATCCAGAATGGTTTGTCTGTTCAGCACCAATTTGATAAGGTACTTAACTAATTATTTATTAGATGTTTATTACATAATAACACTGAGGGCGAAATGACAAAAATTGTCGTGATATCAAAGAAAGATCAAACGATTTTAAAAGAAACTCAGGCCACAAAAATACAAATATCTCAACCGTCCGTTATTCAGTTAGAACTCAAGCCAGCCGATATTCAGTCGATCCATAGGGTAGGTAATCAATGTGTGATTACCCTGAAAAATGGTCAAAAAATCGTGATTGATCATTTTTATACAGATGACTTTGGCTCTGATAATTCTTTGGTTTTACATAGTGGGCCAGAGCAATTTGAGCTGGTTGAAATTGATGTCGATGGCAAAACGGTGAGCTATCGCTCTGTGAATGAATTTATGCAACCTTTAGCTGCATCGACTCAATTAAATCAGGCGACAACACCAGCTCAAGCTACAGAAGTTGCTAGCGAGGATGATGGTTCACCATCGCTACTTAAGGCGGGATTAGCGATCTTAGGTGCAGAAGCGATATATCTTCTAGCATTTGATAAAGAAGATGATAAATCTTCTAGCAATGACAAAACAGCGCCAAGTACGCCAACTGGAAGTTTTGATAGCGACGGAAAAGTGGTATCAGGCAAAGCCGAAGCTGGCGCAACGGTTTATTTAGTAGATGCCAAAGGCAATACGATTGGTCAATCTAAAGCAGATGCCGATGGCAACTATAAAATTACTTTAGATGACGCGATTACAGACGGCAATCGCGTGATTTTGTACGCGAAAGACAAGGCGGGAAATAGTTCTCAATCGACGATTTTAACGGGTAGCAAAGATACTATTGCTCCAGATGCTGCAAATGCACAAGTGGATGAAAGCGGTAAGTTTGTCTCTGGTTTTGCCGAAGCGGGTGCAAAAGTTTATGTTTATGCTGCAGATGGCACAACGCTTTTAGGTGGGCCTGTGACTGCGGCAAGTGATGGCAATTTCTCCATTGCATTAAGTAATACTTTACAAGCAGGTGAGACGGCTAAAGTCATTGTAGAAGATAAAGCTGGCAACAAATCTGAAGCGCAGTCAGTTGAGATGGGTAAAGATACGCTTCGACCAGATCAACCTAAGATTGAAGTGAATAAAGCCGGAACTGAACTGGTTGGTACTGCCGAAGCCAATAGCACCATTCAAATATTAGATGCAAATTTACAAGTCATCGCCACCACTACGGTAGAGGCCAATGGTCAATTTAAACTAACATTGTCCCCAGCGCTGTCGGATAGTAATAAGACAACCATTATTGTGGTTGATGCGGCAGGCAATCAATCGATATCGTTAAATGTCACTGCCGGAACAGACAATATAGCACCAGTGGCACCAACAGCGACGATCAATATTGATGGTACAGAAGTGTCGGGAAGTGCGGAAATTGGTACCAAAATTACCATTAAAAACAGTGCAGGAAATACGCTTGGTACCGCAACTGTAGGTGACGATGGTCGCTATACGGTGAAATTAAGCAGCGCAGTAACAGATAATAATGTTGTCCAAGTGACTGCGACAGATGCCGCTGGCAATAGCTCAAAGAGCACGCAAGTGATTGGTACAAAGGACACCATTGCACCATCTGCGCCAACATTGACGACGGTGTATGATGATCGAGATACTACAAAGCTCACCATTAAACAGGGGGAGAGCACTCAAGATTCAACCCCAAGTTTTGAAGGCAAATGTGAGACCAATGCCACGATTACCATTTATAAAAATGGCGTCGCAGTGGCAACCGTCAAAGCAGATACTAGTGGGAAATGGTTGTATACACCAGAGTCAGATTTAGCAGCAGGTAAGTATAGCTATAGTTTTACCCAAACGGATCTGGCAGGAAATACCAGTGCCAAAAGCTCAGCATTTGATTTTACCGTTGAAGCGATGACAGTTGCCAAAGTGAGTTTATTCTTGATGTCAGAAGAACAGGCTTCGGTTGAATTACATGATCAGGCATCACTGTTAACAGGTGATAATACTGTGTTTGATGTACTTGCGCAGCAAAGTGTTTCGAGCTTTGGCTTAAATGAAACAAGCTCTTTTATTTCTGATGATCAAATCGATTTGATCGGGTTGTTGAGTAATCCACCCAACATTGCTCTTGATGTAATATCAGATGATTCATCTTATTTAAATGTCTCTACTAATCCTGTATTGGGTGTCGCAGCAGTTTCAAATACAAAGCTTCAAACAGCATGGGGCGCTTTAGATCCGTTAGATCAATTCTTAAATGCGCTACCACTCTATTAATAATTAATACATCCATTCATGAATATGGCGATAAAAAAGCACTCTAATGAGTGCTTTTTTATTTAAGATTTTTTCTGATTGAAATATAAAAGGCCGCCAGTGATCATCGCACCAAATGTTGCCAGCAGCATATCTTTATGCGCATCCCAAATATCACCTTGTTGCCCATTGTAATTTTCAGCTTCCTCTGGTGATAAACTAATGGCAATCAGCCATTCGATCCATTCATAAAATAAACTGGTCGCCATGACGAATTGTACGACCAATAAAAAGAGTGTTCCGGCTTTTAACTGCGGTAGCCAGATTTGAAATATGCGATAAAAGAACGGGTAGAGCAGCAAACCATAGGCAAGATGTACAAGCCGATCATACATATTCCGGGTCCATCCCATGCTTTGGTCAAGGTTGAAACCGAGGAGAGCTTGTGTCCATTCAGAATAAGGTACATAAGAATATAAATAATGGGCACCAATGACATGAATCAGTAAAAAGCCAAGATACAGACAAACTATTGTGAAAGTTAGCCCTATTTTATAGAGGAAAGCGAGCAACACGATCAGCATAAACGCTGTCCCGATTTGATGGAGGATATACGCTTCCATTTCTAAAGGTTGGATACTGGCGATCACAATGGCAAGAGTTAATAATGCAAAAGCTAAGATGTGCTTAAGTTTTAATTTGAAATCAATCATGAAAAGGCAAAGCTCAAAATTTTTATCGGTGTGCAGTGGTTATAATTCGCGGCAAGTATAGCCATAATGCGATGAAAAGTGTTAGTTAGACGGCGCTAGAATTTGTGCATTATTTTTTCAAATGTCATCAGTTCGCTACTAGGGATAAGTATTTTCAAAAAGATTGTATTAAACTCAGATGTATATCGAAGTTTATATATTTGGAAGTAACTATGGCCGTTGTTGAGGCATTTATTGCGACTCAAAATTGTTATTTTAACTATGAGTTTGAAGAACTTAATTTAACAGATGATTTTCCAGAAGAGCTCTCTGTGTCTTTGCGCGGCATGATGTTTCGCCATGAGATTCAATATCCCGATGCCACATATTATGTTTATTATTCAGATGTTTTAACAGGCTGTGAATTACAACGGATGAAAGATGATTGGGCAAAATATTGCCCTGCAGAATAAAATTACGTCTAAATTTTCTCTCCTTGCGGAGCATGCTCCTTATCTCAAAGAGAGAAGAAGTATTATAAATAAAAAACGAGGCATGAAGCCTCGTTTTTTTGATCTATCTAAAATTAGATTTTAGAAATAAGATCTTTAATGTTTGCTGCTTGAGTTGATGCATTACCTGTATATGTTGCAGGTGTCATTTCTGCAAGACGCGCACGGTCAGCAGCAGGAACAGCTTCAAGCTCATTACCATTTACGAAATCAACCATCATATCGCGAGTCATTGCTTGACCACGAGTGAGGGCTTTAAGTTTTTCGTATGGTTTTTCAACTGCATAACGACGCATAACAGTTTGAATTGGTTCAGCAAGAACTTCTTGAGCATGGTCAAGGTCTTCAAGAATACGTTGAGCATTCAATTCAAGTTTGCCAATACCTTTAGAGCAAGCTTCAAATGCGATCAAGCTTTGTGCGAAACCAACGCCCATGTTACGAAGAACAGTAGAGTCAGTTAAGTCACGCTGCCAGCGAGATACAGGAAGTTTTTCACCAAGGTGAGCCAATACCGCATTCGCAATACCCAAGTTACCTTCAGAGTTTTCGAAGTCAATTGGGTTTACTTTATGCGGCATCGTTGAAGAACCAACTTCACCTTCTTTCAAACGTTGTTTGAAGAAACCAAGTGAGATGTAGCCCCAAACGTCACGGTTAAAGTCGATCAAAATGGTGTTGAAACGACGTAGCGCATCAAAAAGTTCCGCCATGTAGTCATGTGGTTCGATTTGAGTGGTGTACGGGTTAAATTTTAAGCCTAAAGATTCAACAAATGCTTGTGAATGAGCAGGCCAGTTAATTTCAGGGTAAGCAGAGTAGTGCGCGTTGTAGTTACCTACTGCACCATTGATTTTACCAAGTAATTCAACTTGTTTGAATTGTTTGATTTGACGTGCAAGGCGGTAAGCCACGTTCGCCATTTCTTTACCCAAAGTTGTTGGGCTTGCAGTTTGACCGTGTGTACGAGACAACATTGGTTGTTCAGCGTGTTGTTCAGCCAAAGCAACGATTGAATCGATGATTTGCTGCATTGCTGCAACTAAAACTTCACGGCCATTTTTAAGCATTAAAGCGTGAGACAAGTTGTTGATGTCTTCTGATGTACATGCAAAGTGAATAAATTCGCCTGCATTTTTAAGCTCATCGATATGTGCGATTTGCTCTTTTAAGAAGTACTCAACTGCTTTTACGTCATGGTTTGTTGTACGTTCAATTTCTTTAATGCGGTTTGCATTGTCTTCAGAGAAGTTCGCAACAATTGCATCAAGCGCAGCGTTAGTTTCAGTACTGAACGCTGGAACTTCAGTGATTTCAGGACGGTTTGCAAGCGCTTGTAACCAACGCACTTCAACAGTCACACGAGCATGGATTAAACCAAACTCAGAGAGGAAGGGACGTAGAGCATCACATTTGCTTGCGTAACGTCCATCTAATGGAGAAAGTGCGGTTAAAGCGTTCATAGCGATTCCTTAAATTTTGGAATTAAACGTAAAACAAAAAGCCCGTACTGCATCAGTTAAACCACCTGATACTGTAAACGGGCAAGATCTTGAATATCTTGTAGTAGCTTGCGCTTACTGAAAATCATACCCCACGAGCTACCGCCGAGCTGACGCCACAAGTGAGCCATTTGTAAGCCTGTAAATAATGTCGCGCGAATGCGATTGGTATGTACTGTATCTTTAAATGCTTCAGCGTTGCCTCGAACCATAATGCGAGGATTGATCGAACCCGCAGTTTCAATATAGGTTTGGGCAAGGTTTGCAATGATACTTGGATGTAAATAATTATTATCGAAAAATGAAAGCTGTCTTAGGATTTTTTGTTGGGATTGTTCAATAATTTCAACGAACTTCGGATTGCTATACACTTTCTTTTCTAATTGCAATAAAGTCATTGCATAGGTCATTGGAAGTTTAGTATTTGCAAGTTTAGGCAATCTAGATTTTGGGGAAGTGTTAAATGGCTGGGTAATGCTGCTTTCTAAAGTTTTTAAACCGAGAGAAATATCCGCCAATTTATCAAAAAAATCGAGCGTTTGATTGGACTGATTGGATTTAGGACGGATATTCAAACTGGCTTTGATGAGATGTTCAAAATAAAAATTACCACTTTCACCAATACTTTGCGTACCCGTCAATGCGGTCATATGGGTTAGCTGCGTCGCTTGAAAAACAGCAGCTAACGCCAATGCGCGATTTTGGCGAGTATTCAGAGTTTGAGGCTGTTGAAACGGTAACTCTGTCATCCGAAACAATCCTTATTCAATAAAATCCGGTTTAGGGGCATTGGTATGATGAATCACACCACCACCTAAACAAACTTCACCGGTGTAGAACACCACACTTTGACCCGGTGTAACAGCACGTTGTGGCTCATCGAACTCGACACGCACACCATTTGGCGCTGTAGAGTCTTTAAATAATGTACAGTCTTGGTCAGGCTGACGATAACGAGTTTTCGCTGTGCAGCGGAAACCTGATTCAGGAATCTCATGTTCACCAGCCACCCAATCAATCGCTTCAGACCATAAAATGGTGCTTTGCATGAGTGGATGTTCATGACCTTGACCAACGACTAGGCGATTACCTTCGATATCTTTATGCAGTACAAACCAAGCGCCTTCTTCAGCACCTTTTAGACCACCAAGACCAATGCCACCACGTTGGCCGAGCGTATAGTACATTAAGCCGTGATGTTCACCAACCTCTTTACCTGTATCTAGGACGATTTTTCCGGGTTGAGCAGGTAAATATTGCTTTAAGAAGTCATTAAATCGACGTTCGCCAATAAAGCAGATTCCTGTTGAATCTTTTTTCTTCGCGGTGATTAGACCTAATTCTTCAGCGATTTTACGCACTTGTGGTTTTTCAATTTCACCTACAGGGAACAAAGTTTTGTTAATTTCACGACCATGCACTGCATGTAGGAAATAGGTTTGGTCTTTATTGTTGTCTAGGCCACGCAGTAGAGGTGCGTACTCTTCACCACGTGAATTTTTTAGCGTTTCACCACGGCGGCAATAATGGCCTGTCGCAATAAAGTCAGCACCTAAGTTCACAGCATGGTCTAGAAATGCACGGAATTTAATTTCTTTATTGCAGAGAATATCTGGATTTGGTGTACGACCTGCGGCATATTCTTCTAAGAAATGCTCAAAGACACGGTCCCAATATTCCATCGCAAAGTTTGCGGTATGAAGTTTGATACCAATTTTGTCACAAACAGCTTGAGCATCGGCAAGATCTTCCATTGCCGTACAGTATTCCGTGCCGTCATCTTCTTCCCAGTTTTTCATGAAAAGACCTTCAACTTGATAACCTTGTTGAAGTAAAAGTGCTGCAGATACAGAAGAATCTACACCACCAGACATACCGACGATGACACGTTGTTGCATAGGATTAAGCATCCAAATTTGAAATTAAGGGAGAATTTTGGTGCTCGTAAATGAGCGATAAAGGAAATTTTTGACCTGAAAGAGCATCTTGTACAGCTTTGATGACTAATGGACTGCGCGCACGGGCAGACTCAATGAGTTCATCAAGCGTCATCCATACTGCACCGACAATGCCTGTGTCTAACTGTGCATCGGAATGGTACTGAATGTCCTTAGCTAAGAAACAGAAACGGAAATAAGTACGATCAGGGAACATCGGAGGAGTATAAGTATACATGCCTAGGAGGTTCGTGATTTCTACATCGTGACCTGTTTCTTCCATGGTTTCTCGAATGGCGGCTTCAATAATGGTTTCGCCAGCTTCAACATGACCTGCAGGTTGATTAAATACAGTATGGGTGACACCTTCTGTATGTTCTTCAACAAATAGGAATTTTCCGTCTTTTTCAACGACTGTCGCAACAGTGACGTGAGCAGTCCAAGCGGTCATAGAAAAGCACCATGGGGTAAAAACGCTATTCTACAAAATTTAGGGAGCGGTGGCTATGATGGGAGGTGAATTCTTTGGAGAGATATTTTTTAGCGTAGAAATTTATGGAACACTGTTTCATAAATAGGGTTGGAAACAATGAATCATAAAAAGCCCTGAACAGTTGATATAGGCTTTTTTTGTAATAGACTTCTTTCATAATTCATTTTTTGCTCAGCTCTAAATTATAGATTCCCGCAATTAAATTAAATCTTAAGCCCAGTCTTTTTCCTCGATTACGATATCGCTCGGCAAGGATTTTGAAAGTTTTTAAACTACCAAATACATGCTCAACCCCAATTCTTCTTTTGTTGATTTCTTGATTATAGATTTTTAGTTCAGGATCCAAATTACAGCGCTTTTTTGCTTTTAATGGCAACAAGCTATTTGGATAC
>NZ_VPAF01000015.1:0-77192 GCF_013419345.1 Acinetobacter sp. YH12086 | reverse complement strand
GGATTGCGCCAGCAGAAGTGAGCTTAAAGCGTTCAGGCAATGATTTAATTATTAAATACTCTGCAGAAGACCAAGTCACAGTACAAAGCTTCTTTGACAGCAATGGCGCGACGGCCTACCGTATTGATCAGATTTTATTTGCCGATCAAACGGTGTGGGATGTTGAATACATTAAACAGCAGATCCTTGTACCAACCGAAAGCAATGACACAATTCAAGGCTACAGCAGTAATGATGTGCTGAGTGGTGAAGCCGGAGCTGACCTGATTTATGGCAACAATGGTTCTGATCAGCTGTATGGTGGAACTGGCGAGGATAAATTATATGGCGGAACTGGGGATGACTATTTAGAAGGTGGTGCTGATAATGACCAACTTTATGGTGGTTCAGGCAATGATATTCTGGTCGGTAGTGAGGGTGATGATACTTTAGAAGGTGGAGCCGGCAACGATACCTATATTTTTGCAGCCAACTTCGGCCATGACATCATTAACAATTATGATAATACTGCAAGCCGTCAAGATGTTATTCAGTTTACAGATGGTCAAGTCCAAACAGATTTTACTTTCCGTCGTATCAATAATGATTTAGTAATCCGTACATTAGATGGTGAAAACAGCATAACTGTGCAAAATTATTTCCAATCAGATGCTTTGGGTACTTATCGTATTGATCAGATCCAGTTCTCAGATGAGATGATACTTGATGTTGAAGCGGTGAAGGCCTTGGTACTTCTTGGTACTGAAGGCACAGACATTCTTCAGGCATATGCTTCAGGAAGTACGATTTCCGGTGAAGCGGGTGACGATCAGATTTATGGCAACACTGGCTCTGATCAGCTGTATGGCGGAACTGGACAAGATAAATTATATGGCGGAACTGGAGATGACTATTTAGAAGGCGGGGCCGATAATGACCAACTTTATGGTAGTTCAGGCAATGATATTCTGGTCGGTAGTGAGGGTGATGATACTTTAGAAGGTGGAGCCGGCAACGATACCTATATTTTTGCAGCCAACTTCGGCCATGACATCATTAACAATTATGATAATACTGCAAGCCGTCAAGATGTTATTCAGTTTACAGATGGTCAAGTCCAAACAGATTTTACTTTCCGTCGTATCAATAATGATTTAGTAATCCGTACATTAGATGGTGAAAACAGCATCACTGTGCAGAACTATTTCCAATCAGATGCTTTGGGTGCTTATCGTATTGATCAGATCCAGTTCTCAGATGAGATGATACTTGATGTTGAAGCGGTGAAGGCCTTGGTACTTCTTGGTACTGAAGGCACAGACATTCTTCAGGCATATGCTTCAGGAAGTACGATTTCCGGTGAAGCGGGTGACGATCAGATTTATGGCAACACTGGCTCTGATCAGCTGTATGGCGGAACTGGACAGGATAAATTATATGGCGGAACTGGAGATGACTATTTAGAAGGCGGGGCCGATAATGACCAACTTTATGGTGGTTCAGGCAATGATGTTCTGGTCGGTGGTATGGGTGATGATATCTTAGATGGTGGAACCGGCAATGATACCTATATTTTTGCAGCCAACTTCGGTCATGACATTATCAGCAATTATGATAATTCGGCAAATCGTCAAGACATTATTCAGTTTACAGATGGTCAAGTCCAAACAGATTTTACTTTCCGTCGTATCAATAATGATTTAGTGATCCGTACATTAGATGGTGAAAACAGCATCACTGTGCAGAACTATTTCCAATCAGATGCTTTGGGTGCTTATCGTATTGATCAGATCCAGTTCTCAGATGAGATGATACTTGATGTTGAAGCGGTGAAGGCCTTAGTACTTCTTGGTACTGAAGGCACAGACATTCTACAGGCATATGCTTCAGGAAGTACGATTTCCGGTGAAGCGGGTGACGATCAGATTTATGGCAACACTGGCTCTGATCAGCTGTATGGCGGAACTGGACAGGATAAATTATATGGCGGAACTGGAGATGACTATTTAGAAGGCGGGGCCGATAATGACCAACTTTATGGTGGTTCAGGCAATGATGTTCTGGTCGGTGGTACAGGAGTTGATCGCCTGGAGGGCCAAGATGGTGATGACGTCCTGCAAGGCGGTGAGGGTGATGATACCTTAGCAGGTGGAACCGGCAATGACACACTCATTGGTAGTGAAGGCAACGATACACTGGAAGGTGGAGCTGGTAATGATATTTATCAGTTCGAAGCAGGTTGGGGTCAAGATATCATCCTATATGAATATAAAAATGAAACTGATAAGGATACGATAGCATTTATAAATATAGACCCAGACAATCTTATTGTCAGAAAAGTCGGCCAAGATATGGTGATTACTCACCGCATAACGGGTGATCAGTTAATTGTTCAATCTCAATTTAGCGATTCATCCAATAAGCCTATTAATCTAGTCCAGTTTGATAATAACGTAGAATGGAATGAAGCTGATCTTGATATACAGGCAGTCAAAGGTACAGAGCTAGACGACGTTATTGAAGGCACAACAGACAGCGATATTATCCATGCTGGTAATGGCGATGACATTATTTACGGCAGTTCAATTTATACAGATTCACCAGAAGCCCAATATTTTGTTTATGGCGGAAATGGTAACGATAAAATCTATGCATCCGGGTATTTAGATGGCGGAGATGGAGATGATGAGATTGAGGGTGCTGGACATCTACTTGGTGGAGCAGGAAATGATGTTCTTAATGGGCAAGGTATCTTAGAAGGACAAGCTGGAAATGATATTTTAACTGGCCAAGGAAAATTGTATGGTGGAGATGGTACGGATCAATTAATTTTAACAGGTTTGGATGATAACCAAGCAGGATTGCTTGATGGTGGATCAGGGGATGATGTTCTAGTAGTTGATATTAATCAGATGCATTTTGTAGATAGTTCCAATGAGGGTGAATTTATTTTGGATGCTGATGGTTATCATGTCATTCCAGATCCTGAACTGACAGAGGCGCAGCGTGCAGTCTATATTGAGGGTGGTCAAGGTAACGATACCATTTATGGTTCTTTTGGGGATGAAGTCTACCTGTTTAATTTAGGTGATGGTCAGGACACGATTATTGAGCGTCCAGCAGGTCAGAACTATAGCAATGTCGCTGTATCATTTGACGTATTGCGTTTTGGTCAGAATATTGCAACAACTGATATTAGCCTGCATCGTTTTGGTGATGATTTGCTTATTCAGCATGGAAATAATGTTGATCAAATTACAGTCCAAAATTATTTTGTTGGCGGTCATCATAAGATTAATGAAATCCAGTTTGAAGATTTAACGATCTGGAATAATAGTTATATTGAAAATCATGTAACGTATCATGGTACAGCTGATAATGACGAAGTATGGGGGTATAGAAATACCCATGAAACTTTCGAAATGGGGGCTGGTAATGACAAAGTTTATGCTGGTTCAGGCAATGACATTATCTATGGTCAAGAGGGTGATGATACGCTTTGGGGGCAAACTGGTAATGATACGTTATATGGCGGTGCAGGCTCAGATTACTTGGAAGGAAATGAGGGGAATGATGTCCTACATGGCGATGAGGGTAATGATACGCTGTATGGCGGTGCTGGTGACGATTCTATCTATGGTGGAATTGGTAACGATAGACTGAGTGGGGGAGCTGGAACAGACATCTTGAATGGTGGTGAAGGTGATGATGAGTATCTTTATTACTTGGCTGATGGCCCTGATGTGATTGATCAAACTGGAGGCGGAACAGATGTCTTGTGGCTGATGGACTACGGCATTACTCCTGACCGCATTAGCTTCAACAAAGATGGCAACGATTTAATCGTAATCATTGATCAAAATGCTAACCAGTCTGTACGAATTGTGGATCATTTCCTTGGAGGTGAAAAGGCGATTTCATCAGTTAATGCAAATAACCAGATTCCAATCTCTGCAAAGGATATCGAGGGAATTATTAAAGCCCAAGCATATGGTGGACTCTATGATACGGTTCTTGAAGGTACCAATAATGCTGAAACCATTTATGGCACTTCAGGAAACGATCTGATTCAAGGTCTGGATGGTAACGATACGATTTGGGCTCAGGCAGGTAATGATCGTGTGGAAGGTGGTGCCGGTAATGACTATCTAGATGGCGGGGCTGGTGATGATTCAATCTACGGTGGAATTGGCAACGATACACTGATTGGGGGAGCTGGAATTGATACCTTAGATGGTGGTGCAGGTGATGATAAATACTATTATTACTTGGCTGATGGCGCTGATGTAATTGATCAAACTGGTGGTGGTACTGATGTCATCTGGTTGATGGATCAAGGTATTACGGATGATCGTATAAAATTTACTAAAGAAAATAATGATTTACTCATTACGATTGATAACAACTCAAATCAATCTATCCGGGTGAAAGATCATTTCTTAGGTGGAGAAAAAGCGATTTCATCCGTACAACCGAATGGTGGCTATACGATTACAGCAGCCCAAATTGCAACTAAGGTTAACAATAATGGTGGGGAAGAAACACCGAATGTAGCTGGTGATACAACGTATAACTATAGTACTGGTGCCTTAACAATTACCGAACAGTCTGGTACAGATAAAATTGTATTTGCTAGCGGCATTACTCTCAGCCAAATTAGTTCTAACCTGACCAAGTCTGGAAATGACTTAATCATTAAGGTAAATGGAAGCACTACTAATATTGTTACAGTGAAGAACTTCTTCCTTGCAGGTGATTATTTGGTTGAATCATTCCAAACAGCAGCAGGTGAGCAGATTACAGCGAGCCAAATTTTTACTGCGTATGGATTGACTATACCAGGTACTGGTAGTGAAACACCAAACCCAGTAGGTGACACTACTTATAGCTATACGAGTGGTGCTCTAACCATTACTGAACAGTCAGGTACAGACAAAGTTGTATTCGCAAGCGGTATTACCTTTAGTCATATTAGTTCTAATTTGACTATGTCTGGAAATGATCTAATTATTAAAGTAAATGGAAGTACTGCCAATATTGTAACTGTGAAAAATTTCTTCCTCGCAGGTAATTATTTAGTTGAAACCTTCCAAACAGCAGCTGGTGAACAAATCACAGCAAATCAAATTTTTACTGCATTTGGTTTAACAATGCCTGGTACTGGAGGCGGAGCAGCTAATGCGGAAGGCGATACTACATATAACTATACTTCAGGTGATCTTACTATTACTGAAGTATCAGGAAATGACAAAGTTGTATTTGCGAGCGGAATCACATTTAGCCAAATTGGTAATTATCTGACCATGTCAGGTAATGACCTCATTCTTAAAGTCAATGGAAGTACAACAAATAAAATTACGGTAAAGAATTTCTTCCTTGCTGGTAATAATTTAGTTGAAACCTTCCAGTTTGCGACAGGAGAAGAAATTACGGCTGACGATATCTTTGGAGCTTTTGGTCTGACATTGCCATCAACTGGTGGTGGAACAGAAACAGGATCATCTGAAGTCGAAGGTGATACAACTTACGAATATACAACTGGAGCTTTAATGATTAATGAGGTCTCCGGCAATGATAAAGTCGTCTTCAAAAATGGTATTACATTTAGCCAAATTGGTAACTACTTGAATATGTCTGGCAATGACTTGATTCTGAAATTGGATGGTAGTAATACGAATAAAGTCACTGTTAAGGATTTCTTCTTAGGCGGTGATTATGTTGTTGAAACTTTTGCGTTCGAAACTGGAGGCCAAATCACAGCTAGCCAGATTTTTGGAGCATTTGGGTTAACTATGCCAGCGGCAACATCATTGACAAGTGTGGAAAGTTATAGTTTTGATAATGAAAGTAGCATGTATTCAGATGATGTTTATCAAAATTCTGGTGAAAATAGCCCACTTAATGCTGAATATTTTGTCCAAAGCATAATTATTGGTGATGCAGGCGATAATCTATTTATCAGTGATCCAGCTGTGAGTGAATTATTTATAATGAATGATGGTCAGGACATTATTAAGTTGTTGCAAAATGCATCAGGTGTAACTGCTATAGACTATGTCAGTGACTTTAAAATATCTGAGGACCAATTAGACTTTTCTGAGTTCTTAGATAACAGTCAAGTTAACTCGTCGAATCTTAATGAGTTCTTAAATATTTCTTATGATGAAACTCTTAAAACTAATACTATCAGTGTTAATGATAGAGTTAATGGTAATTCTCAAGAACTGTTAATATTAACAAACCAGACTGAATATTTATCTGTTCAAGACCTGCTCTTAAATCAGTCAGTAGTTTACTAATGACTTTAAGAGTTTAGTGAGACTTGATAAAGGGCGGTTAACCGCCCTTTATTTATTTGGAGTTTTATATTCTAAAACTTTAAGAGGTCATAGAAAGAGTATCAATTGATTAAGTTATTCTTTGATCATCCCAATAACACGGTACTACAATCAAATGGTTCTCATGTAACCGCGACCATAATCGGACACCTAAATCCCGCTGCATATTTTGGACAGTGAAATTGGAAATCAGCAGTGTGGATTTCATGTTGTCATAACGTCTATATAAGACCTTATGCACCATTTCTTGGCGTTTTTCGTGCCGGTCATGCAGGCCATATTCATCAATCACCAATAAATCAAAACTAGAGAAATGGTCGATGACTTCTTTCTCAGAGCGTGAAGCATCTGACCAGGTATCCATCATTTTTTGAGCAATTTCTGCACTGGTATAGTAGCGTGCAGATTTTGTACTGTTATGCAGAATGTTGCGAATAATTGATGCACTCAGATGGGTTTTACCTGTACCTGGTGTACCAATCATCAACATGTTCGGGTTGTGGTCAGAAATAATCTGCTGTGCAAAGGCCTGACATAGCTTGATGGTATTGTCTTGTTCAGGGCATGCAACTACATAATTCTTGAAACCACGATCCAGGTAGCGTTTATTGAGCCCTGAATTTTTGATTTTCTGTTGTAGCAATCGCTGTTGCAGTTCATCCTCATAGGCTGCATGAGAGTGATGGACGGTTTCTTTGGCACATAATTTACAGAGCCTGTGACCTGCAATTTTCATCAGGGGTATATGGTGGGTAGGGCAAAGCTCTTTCATTAATTCTGCGTTAAACTGAAGCATTCTAGGCGTGGTATTCATTAAAACCTCCTCAAATCCATTTTGAATTTTCTAAAAAATCTTCATTTTTTGGGTCAAAATTTGAAGATGAAGATGAAGATGAAGATGAAGATGAAGATGAAGATGAAGATAAAGATGAAGATGAAGGGCATGGTTCAAGTATGGCTTGAGTAATGCGTAGGGTATCCTCAATAGATGCTGGAGCATTTTCTTGTGGTTGTTTGGGGTGTGCTTGAGCATTACTTGCGGATTTATTCCAGCGTGCTTGAGCAGCATTTTTTGCTTTATTAGATTTCATTTGCTGGTTTTGTAATGCCTGATTCTTTAAATTAGTTAAGAAGTCTGAACAAATTTGTTCAGATTCGACTTCAAATAGTTCTAATACCATGAGCATTTTCAGTAAGCTTTTAGCTTTTGTGTGCTGTGATAATTTGGTGATACTGCAGACAGTAGCTAGATCATGAGGAATAGCACCATTTTTCCAGAAATCCATCATCAACAGCAACGTTGCACCTATTTGCTCAGCGGTCATTCGTGCAAATTTTGCCTGTAAGTCGCCAATATAGAGTGGCATCCAAATTGAAATATTTTTATGCATGGTTTTTTCCCTTTTTATGGGTATAGAGGGGCTAAGGTCACCGATTAGATGACCTTGTATGTTTGTTTTATGAGTGAGCGAGACTCATTAACCGGATGCGGGCCTGTCGGGCTAAATCATCGTAATGGGCTTGTCCATCATCCAGCATTCGCTGTAGCCAAAGTCTCAATGCCTGATGATCATCGAAGCATTTGTTAACTTTCAGCAAAAAGGCCAGATTGTGCAGTTTGGGAATGTGTAGCTCATGAATGAGTTCACGAGCGACCATATCTGCTTCAGGGCTGACGACTACACCACCAAAGAAAGCTTTATTATTCATGTGCAAGCTCCTCAGTATTTAGTTTTTCCAGCATGGCTTCAAATGCACTGCCATCACGACGCGTAACATTGGGGATGTAACGGCTATAGACTCGGAACAGCATTTCAGTGGTCGAATGTCCCAGCTGGCGTGCAATCCATTCAGGATTTTCTCCAGCAGATAACCAAAGTGTGGCAGCTGTGTGGCGTGTCTGATAAGCGCGACGAGGAGTTAATCCCAAAAAGCGCAGGATAGGGTGCCATACACGCTTATTAACTAAGCGGTAGTCTAGGGGACCGCCATCACGGTTGCAGAAGACGAAGTCCGATTTTCCGTTGTTGAGGCTTTTCTGTTGAAGAAATGCTTGATACACCCGCTCACTCATTTGAATGGTGCGGTCTGATCCATACGTTTTTGTTCGACCTAAAACACCATTCACAAGCGCTTGACGGATATGGATTTCTCGACGTTGTAAGTCAATGTTTTTCCATTGAAGGCCATCAATTTCACTGGTACGCATGCCTGTAAAGAATCGGATTGTGTAATAAGGTTTAAAGTCGTCGCGAACAGATGTAATAATTCGCTGAACTTCTTCAAGAGAGAAAGGTGTGACTTCAATCCGACCTTCTTTCAAACTTTTTATGTTTTTGTAAGGACTATCAAAATCATATCGTTCGGATGCGCTATCTAGTATCATACGAAGTGCTGTCATAATCTGGTTGATTCGTGATGGTGAAAGGCATTCTTGGTTATTTCCGTATGTCACTTTGGCGAGAGATGAACGGAATCCAAGGATGTCTGACTTTTTGATGTTAATAACGGGAATTGTTCCAAAATATGGAGTTAAGTATTTTCGAATAACAATCCTAATTTTTTCTGCATAGCTGCTACGCCATTCAATTTCTTTGTCAGCAACCCATATTTCACAATACTTAGAAAAAATAGGTGTCTTAGAACCTACTGCATTGATTAGGTTTTCGGCATCTTTAATTTCTGCTAGTCGAGTGCTTTTGGGAAAATATTTAGCATAATCAAATACACCCAAGAGCATTTCAGCTTCCATACGTTCAATCGCTTTTTCAAGTTTTTTACGATTGTTAGGTGTATCTTCCATTGCAGTTGTTTCACGGCAACGCTTATTTAAGTAGCGAAAATCAATTGTAAGCTTGCCGTATCTTGTACGGATTGAGGCCATGTGATTGAACTCCTATTGTAGTTGTAGGCTATGAAGAGAGCCGAACGAGGTTTTTGTCATATCTTCCTCAATGCGTTCCCAAACAAAAAGAATTTTGCGCCCACCAAATGGGCGAATGTAATGAACGCCTTCAAGTAAGACGCTATCTTTGAGTTGATTTCGGATAGTACGCTCGTTGTAATGAATTCGTTTCGAAAGTTCTTTTGTAGTAAGATACGTGAAGTTCATATGTATATCCTTTTAAAAAGTATCACAATGATGTTATTTAAGATTACAATGCAATACTATAAGCATTTAATACATCATGCAAGTACTTTATTACACAATGGTGGTAATTAATGATAGTTTGCAATTTGCCAGTCTTATTAGCAGAACGCAGAATGAAGGTTGCGGATGTTGCGCGTGAAACAGGGATGAGTAAAACCACTCTGCATAAACTTTATAATGGTCAATCGACTCGTATTGATTTTGAAACTATTGAGAAGCTTTGTTTATTATTGAGTGTAGAGGTAGGAGATCTTCTGAAATTACAAGTTGAAGAATCTTAAGACGATGAAATATTTATGAAATTAAGGTGACCAAATTTGGTCACCTTAATTTTTTTAGAGTATTTTTGATTGTGGGACAAGTAAGTAGATATTGAGTAAGTAGGGCTGAATTTTAAAAACTTAAAATGATCTGTATTTATCGAGAGTTTTATTGCGTGACCAAATTTGGTCACGATCCTATTTGATCTTGTAAAAATATTGAATTGAAAATAATAGAAGTCTAATGACATAGAAATTTTCGGTGGAATAATTTTTTAAGCAGTTTTAGAAAGGGTTTCTTATCTTTTTGATTTATTGAAGGCACTTTTTGGTCACTTATGGTCACCATGCAAATTGAAGACGTTGGGATAGACGTTATTTTAAAGCAGTCTAAAAGGCTTTCTTATTTTAAAAAACCTAATAAAATCAACAATAAAAAAGCCCCCATCTTTTGATGGGGGCTTTTTGAATTTGGAGCGGGAAAGGAGACTCGAACTCCCGACCCCAACCTTGGCAAGGTTATGCTCTACCAACTGAGCTATTCCCGCGGAGTCTATCCTGTTTTTTTACTAAAAAACTGAATCGAAAAAAATTTGGAGCGGGAAAGGAGACTCGAACTCCCGACCCCAACCTTGGCAAGGTTATGCTCTACCAACTGAGCTATTCCCGCGGAGTCTATCCAATTTTTTAAATAAAAAACCGAATGAAAAAATTTTGAGCGGGAAAGGAGACTCGAACTCCCGACCCCAACCTTGGCAAGGTTATGCTCTACCAACTGAGCTATTCCCGCATAGCCACGTATAATACATTAAGGATTTTTCAGGTCAATAACTTTATGAAAAACTGTGCATCGTTTGCATAAAATAAAAACAATTTGTTTGAAAATTGGAATATTTTGCAGGTCAAAGGCTTCCATTTTGATGAAATCATGCAATTCAGATGGTTTCAGCAACTTTGCGACACAAGAACTTCAACAAATACAGGCTATACTAAGACCAGTTGAACCTTTTTTGAATTTGGGAGAGCCGTTTTGAGTTTAGAACAGCAATTAATTGAGCGTCTACAGACATTAGCGCCTACACATCTTGAAGTGGTGAATGAGTCCGCAGGTCATGGTGGTTATTTCCCAGGTAAAGAGTCGCATTTTAAAGCGGTGATCGTGAGTGAGGCTTTTACAGGCTTGCGTTTGGTGCAACGTCATCAAAAAGTCTATGCCGCAGCCGGTGATTTACTTAGTCCGGGGCAAATTCATGCCTTGGCTATTCATGCGTTTTTACCCGAAGAATGGAAAGGTCAAGACACCACTAGCCCTGAATGTGCGCATGCACCTAAGTCATCTTAAGGTGAGCCATGGAAACGCAATTAATCATTAAAATCATTCATATGTGTGGCGTGGCTTTAGGCTGTGCTGCCATTTTCATTCGTGCTTTTACGCTGTTTAAAGGGACGCAGGGCAATTTACCGAATCCATCAGGTCGTAAGTTTTTTGTTGCATTGCAACATGGCTCAATGGCTTTAATTGCTGTGACAGGAATTATCTTATTGTTTATGAAGAACTTTGATGTGCAGCCATGGTTCTATGCCAAAGTTGTACTATTTCTAGCGTTGCTGTCTTCTTTATCTAAAGCGTATAAAAAAGATGACAGTGTTTTATTGGTTCAGCGCCGTGCGGGCTTATTTATTGCAGCTGTTGCACTTATTTTCATCATTACATTGGTTATAATCAAACCAGTTTTTGGATAAATGGCTTATCCACATGGCCGATTTCAAGGCTTGAGTAGAAAAACAAAGATTAGAGGGTTTTGAATGCGTACGCGTGTGGTATTTAACCAAAAAGGTGGTGTGGGGAAATCGAGTATTACGGTCAATTTAGCTGCGATAAGCGCGCACCAAGGTTTAAAAACTTTGGTGATTGACCTCGACCCTCAAGCCAATTCAAGTCAATATTTGTTGGGGGATGATGCGACCTACTCAGCAGATAAGCCCGCACTTGAACCCAATATTGAAAATTATTTTGAAGAAGTCTTGGGGACGCAACAAAGTAAAGGTTTGTTGGGAAATGCCATTGGTTCGATTTTGAAGGGTCGTGCCAAAGGTTTGGAAAGCTATGTGCATACCTCTCCGTATCCACGTTTAGATGTGATTCCAGCGAGTCCAACTTTGGGTCCGTTGGTACATGCCCTAGAATCTAAGCATAAAATCTACAAACTGCGTGATGCTTTACAGCAGATGAGTGGTCAATATGATCGAGTATTTATTGATACACCGCCGGCCTTTAACTTTTTTACTTTATCTGCGTTGATTGCGGCAGATCGCGTGCTGATTCCATTTGACTGTGACGTGTTTTCAAAACGAGCTTTACAGACCCTGATCGAAAATGTGTTGGAAACGCAGGATGATCATAATGATCGTTTGGAAATTGAAGGCATTGTGGTCAATCAATTTCAAGCACAGGCGAAGTTACCGCGTGAAGTTGTACAACAACTCAAAGATGAAGGTCTTCCTGTATTGGACAGCATGTTACCGCCTTCAGTGCTGATGAAAGAATCTCATCATAAAAATCAACCTTTAATCCATTTGGCTGCAGATCATAAATTGACGCAAGCCTATCAATCATTGTTCAATGAAATTGAGCAAAAGTAGTATCGAGAAAAGTATGAATGCACTTAAATGTGGTCTAGTTGCTTTCACTGCTGTTGTATTGGGTGCATGTGCAAGTACGCCTAAACCTAGCTATGTTTCACCTACACAGTATCAGTCTTTGAGTTGCCAGCAATTGCAAAGCGAATACAACCGAATCCACGACTATATTCAAAATGGTGTAGAAACGCCGAAGCGCACAGGCGTTGGTGTCGGTGTTGGCCTTGGTGGTGGCTGGGGCAGCCGTGGAGGTTGGGGCATTGGTCCGAGTATTTCGGTCAATATGGGACAATCTTCAAATACCAAACGTACCGAACTTTCACGAGTTCTAGGTGAGCAAGAAGCGATTGTACAGGCAGCAAAATTTAAGGGTTGTCCGATTATCGTTCGCACAAATTCGGCTACTGCAGCAAAATCATAAACGGATCATGAGCAGAGGCTTAGGCCTGTGCTATGAGAAAAGTGTAATAAAATTTGTCAGTAGGCGAGGCGTCTACTGGCATTTTTTTTGAGCCAAATAAACTGCACTATTTAGAGCCAATAAAATATTTAAATCTATGAAAAAATTAAATTAAATATCATTCGTAAATTTTAATGCCTCCTTCTGATCTTGAATATTCAGCGTAATCACCTTGACTTGTACAAGGATAAAACTGACCTAGCGCGTACTTGTTTTTTTAAATTCATTTCGGCTAAGGTGTGCGCTTTGAAACATTGTCTGGATATTTATGATTGAGAGTTGGCTTTTTGTATTGGCAATGATTGCGGTGATGATGACGCCGGGACCTAGCAATGCACTAATGGCAAGCTCTGCACATCAACAAGGCATTGCAAAGACCTGCATGCTGATTCCTGCAGAATTATTGGGCTATTTCTATGCCATTAATTTGTGGGCGTTGATTATTCATTTAAGCGCTCCAGTGTGGCCGAATTTAATTCACTTGCTACATTTTCTCAGTATTGCCTATGTTTTATGGTTGGCTTTTCATTTGTGGAAATCGACGCATTTACATCAGTACAATCAAAAACATCCTTCAATTCAACCACGTGAATTATTCATTTCCTCGTTAAAAAATCCGAAAGCCTTGCTTTTTGCTGCAGGTATTTTCCCGATTGAAACTTGGGCTAGCCCATTAAATTTTATTTTGGTTTTCGCTGTATTTAGCGTGGTTTTGCTACCAGTTGCATTGTTTTGGATGTCATTTGGACGGACGATTTTGGCGGGTAAGACTCAAAAAATTAAGGCCGATCTTCTATATAAAGGATCGGCCCTGATGCTGATTTTATGTATGTTCCCTGTGGTTTTGCGCTTTTTTGCTTAAAGGTGTTCACCACATCGGTTTATTTCTTTAATTTTGCTCGAATAAAACCAATTACACCCGGTAAAACACTAATAATAATGATGCCGAAGATCAGATGGGTGAAGTTATCTTTCACGATTGGCATATTGCCAAATAAATAACCCAAAGTGATAAATGAGCCAACCCAGCAAATCGCACCAATCATGTTAAAAGTCAGGAAGTACTTGTAGTTCATGCTGCCTGCACCTGCGACAAAAGGCGCGAAGGTTCGTGCAAAAGGAATAAAGCGGGCAAAAATAATGGTTTTACCACCATGTTTTTCAAAGAATTTCTGCGTATTCACCAAATGTTGACGGTTAATGAAGCGTGATTCAATTTCAAAGACACGTGGGCCAATATATTTACCAATATGGTAGTTCAGCGTGTCGCCCAAGACTGCCGCGATAAACAGCAAAATCACCAAAACCCACGGATCCATGGCACCTGTTGACGCAGCGAGAGCACCTGCTGCAAACAGAAGACTGTCACCCGGTAAAAAGGGCATGACGACTAAACCGGTTTCAACAAAAATAATCAGGAACAGAATTGCATAAATCCATACGCCATAATTGGTAATGAACTCGAGTAAATGGTCATCAACATGTAGTATAAAATCAATCAGTTCCATGGGGCGTATATGCGTAAAATAGTGGTCTGATGCTATCAGTCTGGGGCAGCAAAGTCAGTATTAAAACGTAATTAATTATCAATAAAATCGTTCTATATATGAAATGATGAGTATTATAAAAGCATATTTAAAGAGAATAAGAAACGACCTAATCTAAGCACATCTTTTGAACAGTATTAAAAATAGGTTTCAGTATGTTTAATCCAAATTTGATGGTGAAAAATCTGAGTCAACAGCCGCAAATCAATTCGGTAGTCAGTCTCGTTGCACGTATTTTGATGGCTTATATTTTTATTGTGGCAGGTTGGGGCAAAATTACGGCTTACACTGCAACCGCAGGTTATATGGAGTCAATGGGTGTACCGGCAGGGCTACTTCCGATCACCATTTTAGTCGAGTTGGGTGGTGGCTTAGCTTTATTGTTTGGTTTTCAAACACGTTTTGCAGCGCTAGGTCTAACCGTATTTAGTTTAATCACTGCGTTTTTATTCCATGGCGGTGCTGAGGATGGTATTAACTTTATGAAAAATTTGGCGATGTCTGGCGGCTTATTATTTCTCATGTTACATGGTGCAGGTAAATTCAGTTTTGATCATTGGATTGAAAAATCAAAATAAAATGATCATGAGTCCTAGCATCCATCAAAGCGGCGTTCTGCCGCTTTTTTCAAGTTTACCGCTGATTGAAAGCGGATGGGTAAAGCCCTGAAATGTGTTGTAAAAAACATCGTTTAGCTTGTGGTTTTTGCCCCTGTCCGAATAGTGTGCGAAAGTCCAAGAAAAATGTTAGAATACGGCGCTTATATTCGTTGCCTGCATAGTTGTTTGCCATGACTACCAATACCCAAATTACTGAAGACCGTATCCTGATTTTGGATTTCGGTTCTCAATATAGTCAGCTTATTGCACGTCGTGTACGTGAAGCTGGTGTTTATTCAGAAATGTACGCATTTGATATGTCTGAAGAAGACATTCGTGCATTTAACCCAAACGGGATCATTCTTTCAGGTGGTCCAGAAAGTGTTCATGAAGAAGGTAGTCCGCGCGCACCACAAGTTGTATTTGAACTTGGTGTACCTGTTTTAGGTATTTGCTATGGTCTACAAACCATGTCAGAACAACTTGGCGGTAAAGTTGAGCCAGGTACTGTGCATGAATTTGGTTATGCAGAAGTTGATATTAAAGTCCGTGATGCTTTAATTGGTGATCTTGAAGATACCAAAGACCAATTAAAAGTGTGGATGAGTCATGGCGATAAAGTGACTCAAATTCCTGAAGGTTTCCAAATCACTGCAAGCACACCAAGCTGCCCAGTGGCGATGGTTTCTGATGAAAAACGTCGTTTCTACGGTATCCAATTCCACCCAGAAGTGACACACACTGCGAAAGGTGCTGAGTTGTTGTCTAACTTCGTACATGGCGTATGTGGTTGCCGTAACTTGTGGAACTCAGAAAACATCATCGATCTTCGCGTAGAACAACTTCGTGAGCAAATTGGTGATCAAAAAGTTCTATTGGGTCTTTCAGGCGGCGTAGATTCATCTGTTGTAGCTGCACTTTTACACCGTGCGATTGGCGACCAATTGACTTGCGTATTTGTAGATAACGGTTTACTTCGTTTGAACGAAGGCGAACAAGTGATGGACATGTTTGCGAAAAACATGGGTATCCGCGTGATTCGTGCCGACGCTGAAAATCGCTTCTTAACAGCACTTGCTGGTGAAGTTGATCCAGAGAAAAAACGTAAAATTATCGGTCGTGAATTCATTGAAGTGTTTGCTGAAGAAGCACGTAAGCTTGACGGTGTGAACTTCCTTGCTCAAGGTACCATTTACCCAGACGTAATTGAATCTGCGGCAAGCAAACAAGGTAAAGCGCACGTGATTAAATCACACCACAACGTGGGTGGTTTACCAGAAGATTTAGCATTCGAATTGGTTGAGCCAATCCGTGATTTGTTCAAAGATGAAGTTCGCCGTTTAGGTACAACACTTGGTCTTCCATTTGAAATGCTTTACCGTCATCCATTCCCAGGCCCAGGTCTAGGTGTACGTATTCTTGGTGAAGTGAAAAAAGAATATGCTGACATCCTTCGTCTAGCAGATGACATCTTCATGCAAGAACTTCGCGCAAGCGGCTGGTATGACAAAACTGCACAAGCATTTGCCGTATTCCAACCTGTGAAATCTGTGGGTGTCGTAGGTGATGGCCGTCGTTATGCATGGGTAATCGCGCTTCGTGCTGTAGAAACTGTGGACTTTATGACTGCACGTTTTGCACACCTTCCTTATGATCTTGTAGACAAGATTTCTACACGTATCATGAACGAAATTGCAGAAGTTTCTCGTGTTGTTTATGACGTATCGTCTAAACCACCTGCTACGATTGAATGGGAGTAATTTAGGGATTTCAAGAAGCGAAGCTTCTTGCCTAAATTACGCCGAAAGCTATGCTCGCGGCTATTTAGGGAAACCTAAATATTTCTAATAAAAAAAGGACGCTTCGGCGTCCTTTTTTATATCTCAACATTCTATTTATAAACAATTGACCAACTACTATCGCTTTCATTATTCGGTTCAGCTTTAGGCTTCACTTTATGGGTAAAGCTTTGCCAAGACTTCGTCGATTTACGTTCGGGTTTCATGCTTGAATCATATCGCTCTACACGGTTACGGCCATTTTCTTTTGCCTGATATAGTGCAATATCAGCTTGCTTAATCAGTTCAGTTAAATTTTGTTTATGTGATTTAAGCTGTGAAACACCAATGGAGACGGTAAATTGGATCGGGTGATTTGCAACATTCAGCAATGATTGATTTTGAAGCGTTAAACGAATACGTTCCGCGATCAACATTGCATCCTGTATTTGCGTTTCAGATAGAAGCACAATAAATTCTTCACCACCAAAACGAGCCAAGACATCTTTTTGGCGCATTTCTTTGCGGGTGGTTTCAGCGATACATTGCAGTACCTGATCACCAACATCATGTCCGTAATTATCATTAATATGTTTAAAATGATCGACATCAAACATCAATAAGCAAGTACTTGCAGGCGTTGGCCATTCATGGATGCGATGCTCAGCCAACTGAACAAACTGACGACGGTTGTATAACTGGGTGAGCTCATCTGTGTGGGCTAGATTTTTCAGCGTATGCATATTCCAGTCATCAAGCAGGGTACGTAAAAAATGACGACGTGCATTGAGTGTATTGTTCCAACTCATATGCAGGCTGATCATCCAAACAGGAATAGACACCACCACAAAAATCAGTGCTTCTTGCCATGATAAAAGCTGACTCACAGCAAAAAATACCAATAGCGAAATGAGACCCGAACAATACAAGGCTGGCTTAAATTGTGTTTGTACGCAGACATTGGCAATTAATATAAAGATCGCTGCACCATAGATATAGGACGAGACCATTGGGCTATCTGAAGCCAATAATAAGCCAATCCAAATCGCGGTGCTACAGACCGTCCCAATCGGTAAGATCATGTCGAGCACACGAATATCTTTTTTGTATTTAAACAGATAGAAGCTAACTAATAGGGCAGCAATAATCATGGCCACTCGAGAAAGACCTGACCAAAAGAACATGTCAGGGATAATAAAAATGTCAGCAAAGAAATAAAGAAGAAATGTAATCTGCGCCATGTAATTCACTTGACGTAAATAAGGTAACTGATGGGCATACTGATGTTGTAGAAAATAGTTTCTAAACTGCGTAGGAATACGTGCAAAAGGATCTGCAATGGCTTGTTCAATCTCGGCACGATTGGCAAGATCACACTCAGAAAGTTTCAAAGTATGATTATGATTTTTACGAACTTCCTGAGCAGACGAATTAGTCCGAGAACTCATTCGTACATCAACAGACATGTCCCTTCTCCATAAATGGCTCAGGAAAATTATGAATAAAAAATATACAAAAATATCTACCTGAAACTAGGGATTTTTCGAATGAATGATAAAAAATCGTCTGATGAATGTTACAAAATATATTATTAACTTGCTGTTTTATAAGTTGAAATTTGATTGCGTCCTGCAGATTTTGCTTGGTAAAGTGCCTGATCGGCCATGCGAATAACACTTTGTAAATCTCGGTTTTTTTGACCAAATTCGGCAACACCAATTGAAACGGTAAATTTAAGTTTTTGTAGTGTATCAAGTTCTAAATAATCATCGGCTATTGCCCGTCGCAGACGTTCGGCAATATCTTGAGCCTGACGCAGGTGTGTCTGCGGTAAAAGAATTATAAATTCTTCCCCGCCGAAGCGGGCAATGATGTCTTGACTACGTAAGGTATGTCGGCACGTTTCGGCAATTTGTTGTAAAACATGATCACCAATATAGTGCCCAAACTGATCATTAATATTTTTAAATTTGTCGACATCAAAAATCAGTAATGAAAGCGGCTGTAACGGTTCGGACTGATGATGAATATGATAATTGGCAAGTTGAATAAATTGACGTCGATTGTTTAAGCCAGTCAGCACATCGGTATGCGCCATAATATTGAGCGCTTCACGGTTCAACTGATCGAGTTTACTGTGTAAAAATACAATTCTAGATTTTTGCGTTGAATTCCAACTGATATACAAACTAAATAACAATACGGGAGAATAGATCAAGATAAACAGTTGCAGTTGATGGATATTGCCAGAAATGGCGAAATACACCCCAATCAGTAAAATTAGACTGATACATAGAGAAATGAGCACAGCAGCCTTAAAGCGGATTTGCACACATAAATTGGCTAACACAATAAAAACCAAAGATGCATATAAATAGATCGGCACATCGGGGCTATTGGATAAATTGAGTAGGCTAAACCACAGGGCAGAAGCGCCAACGATCGATAGGGGAAGCATCAAGTCAAAGAGTAAAATGCTCTTGCTATATGTATAAATGACCCATGTGATGCCCATCATCAGTAAGGTATAGGCCGTTTTTAAGCCTATCGCGAGCAAACCCACATCGGGCAACATAAACCAATCCGCTATGGCATAAGAGAGATAAGCCAATTGTGCAACGATGTTGACTTGCAAAAAGAATTTAAAAAGTTGACGACGATGGTAGTGGAAAAATTCTTGACGAAATTGAGCAGGAACGCGAACAAAGGTTCCTTTCAAGGCTTTTTGGATCAGTGCACGTGATTCTTTCTTATACTCATTGATCATGCAAGATTACCGACGGGTGAGCATGGCTTGTATGTAATTTTATGTAACTCAAATAATCTATACCATTTTTATTAAAAATTAAACACGTTATTTCAATGATTTGTGAATTATTTGGTATTGTTTGGTCAAAAGTGAGTGTTAATTTATGTTACTTAAATTTACATTTCACGTGATCTGAACAAGTAATTTTGCATTGGGTATTGTCTAAATAAGCATCAATAACTGTTATGCTGTATGTCATATTAGGCAACAAAAAAACGATTGTCCTATCTCTGTGATTCAGCGTATTAATGACAGCTGAAGAAGATTGAGTTAATGCAGATATAATGGAAAAAATGCATAGCTCTAGCCGATAGTCCTTGCATCGGCTTAGCCAAATTTAGGGTAAGAATATGACCAATACCAATTACACAGAAATATCTCATTCCGACGATTGTGAAAAATACGTCAATCAGTTCATTCAAGAATTTCCACTGCGCCGTGCTGAAATTGGTCAAGGCACAGTGATAAAACGTGCTTTACCGAGTCGTCATAAACGAATGATTGGTGCATGGTGTTTCCTTGACCATGCCGGTCCAGTGCATTTCCCTCAAGGTGATGGCTTAGATGTTGGGCCGCATCCACATATTGGTTTGCAAACGTTCACCTGGATGATTGATGGCACCATGATGCATACCGACAGTTTGGGCACACATCAGTTAATTCAGCCCAAACAAGTCAATCTCATGACAGCGGGTTATGGTATTTCGCATACTGAGGTTGCTCCAGAGTCTGAAACACAAATGCATGCTGCGCAGCTTTGGATTGCATTGCCAGATGACAAAATCAATATGGCGCCCCAATTTGACCATTACCCAGAGTTGCCTGTGGTGACACAAGACGGGATTGAATTGACGGTATTGGTGGGTGAATTTTTACAGACTAAATCGCCGGTAAAAGTACATAGTGAATTATTGGGTGTCGATCTGCGTAGTTCGGAAAGTCAAAGTACCGTCCTGCCGCTCAATCCAAAATTTGAATATGGCTTTATGGCCCTCGAAGGGACTGCCACTATCAATGGTCACGAGCTAAATGAAGACAATATGGTGGTACTTGAGCCGGGCTTAACCCAAGTCAAAATTGACCTACATGCAGGTGGCCGTGTTTTATTATTAGGAGGTGAACCTTTTGAATCACCGATTCTGCTGTGGTGGAATTTTGTGGGGCGCACACAAGAAGAATTGAATATTGCCCGTGAGCAGTGGATTAATCAGGACGAACGCTTTGGCTCTATTCCAGACTATGATGGTCCACGACTAGAAGCACCGGCTTTCCCTGATAAAATGCGTCCATCACGTTAACTTAAAAATAAAAATGAACAGCCGTACCTGTGGTAAAAATGGTGCGGCATAACCATGAGGGAGTCATTATGGGTATCGTTGCAACGGCAACAGTAAACACCTTAGAAGCACCGTGGTCAGGTGAAATTCAGAGTGGAAAACATCAACTTATTACCGATAAGCCCGAATCATTTGGCGGCGGGGACTTAGGTTTAGCACCGTATGACCTACTGTGCGCATCCTTAATTTCATGCACCATGATTACCTTGCGCATGTACGCGGCACATAAACAAATCCAATTGGGTGAGTTTCGTGTCGAGGCAGACTTTTGTGCGAACCGTGAAGGAGCTGAATGGGTTGAGCGACGCCTGCATTTTCAAACATCCTTGAATGCAGAATTAGAGCAAAAAATCTTGTCCATTTGTGAAAAAACCCCAGTGACAAAAACTTTATTGCGCAGTGTATACATTAAAACCACTCTAGTTTAATGTAAAAGCAGGTCGCTGTTGTACTGTGCAAAATTTAGTTTTGATATAGCCCTAAGCAGTGATCTGACACTTTTTATGATTTAACTACTTCAAAATAATAATGGCATGCCAGAAATAAGAAAATTTTAGACTTCATATAGGAGATGAACCCATGCGGGTGCTACATCATCTAGAAAAATCTCGTTCATTTCGTATTTTATGGGCAATGCAGGAATTAGGACTGGATTATCAGGTTCAGTTTTATCTGCGCCAGCCAAATTTGTCTGCTCCCCCTGAGCTTAAAGCCATCCATCCTTTAGGGAAGTCGCCCATATTGCAGGATGATGGACTGGTCTTGGTAGAATCTGCAGCGATCTTGGAGTATTTACAAGAGAAGTATGATCGGCATGATTTTTTTGCAGCCAAGGCGGAACATTCAAAACAACAATATCGCTTTTGGATGCATTATGCCGAAGGTTCTCTAATGCCGTTGTTGGTGATGCAGTTGGTCATGAGCAATGTGCCACGCCATGTACCTTGGGTCATCAAACCCGTAGCTAATCGCATTTGTGATGGGGTCAAAAAAGGTTTTGTACGACCTCGCTTAAAAGAACATATCGAGTTTTTAGAAAACCATTTAGCGGAAAATGAATATTTTGCGGGACCGTTTAGCTTTGCGGATATTCAGATGACGTTTCCATTAGAAGCCGTCATGACCAGAACTCAAGGGCGATATCCACAAATTCAGGCTTTCTTACAACGGATGCAACAGCGTCCTGCATATCGCCGTGCTAAACAACAGGAACAACAGTTGGAAGCGCAGCAAGATCGGCAGGATGATTCTGCTTAGCTCACGTGATACAAGCGTTCTTTAGGGAAAACCACTTTAAACAGCGAGCCACGATTTTCTTTGGATTCAATTTCAAGGTGTGCCTGATGTTGCATCAAAACGTGTTTTACGATGGCTAGACCTAAACCTGTTCCCCCCGTTTGGCGGCTACGGGCACTGTCCACACGATAAAAACGTTCCGTCAAACGGGGTAAGTGTTTCGGGTCAATCCCGATACCGGTATCTTCAACGGTAAAATAACCATGCGTACCATCATCATGCCAACCAATTGTCACAGTACCGCCTTTCGGGGTGTATTTAATCGCATTGGTGATGAGGTTGCTAAAGGCACTCGCCAATTCCATATCTGATCCGATCAGGTCACAGTGACTATCAATCTCGAGATTCAGTGTATGTCCATAATCCACATTGTAAGCATGTGCATCGTCATACAGTTGGTTCATTAGGCTTGGCATTTCAATGATTTGATTTTTAGCAACTTTTTTATCATTTTCAAGACGAGATAATAATAACAAGTCATTGACCAAAGCATTCATACGGCGGGTTTGAGACTGCATTTGATCGAACGCACGTTTCCAGCGTGGATTTAAATCTTCCTGATCGGTAAAGGTTTCGATATAACCACTTAAAACCGTGAGCGGTGTGCGTAACTCATGTGAAATATTATCGACAAAGTCTTTACGCATCTGCTCAAGGTTATGCATACGTGTGACGTCATAGGCCACCAATAAACGACTTTCGCGACCAAAACGGGTCAATTTGACTTGCACATAATGGTCTTCGAGCACTGATGATTTCATTTTCAAACCATCGGGGGCTAAATCGATATTGGTAAAGTATTCGATAAAACTGGGCTGTCTTAAAATGCTTAAAATATTGCGCCCTTGATCGAGCTGTTGAATCCCCAAAAGCTTTTCTGCGGCAGGGTTCCACCATTCGATTTGGTGTAATTCATCAATCAATACCACAGCTTCAGCAAGTGCCACCAAGGAAGATTGAGCGCGGTCGATCAGACCAACCATTTCAGCTTGTACGATGCGTTCTTGACGCTGCGCACGGTATACATTAAAGAGCAAAGCCCCCCAAATACCGTCTAAATTTGGCGGGACATCATAGGGACGATTTGAAATCCATTCGTTGACCAAGTACAGCGAACGCATTTGCAATGCAAAGAACACTGCAAAGGCGATTAAGATGCAGATCCATAAGTACCCGATACCAAAGCCGATGAGTGCAGCAATGAGCAGGAAAAATGCCAGCAGTCTCAAATCCTGCTTGGCAAAAGTCCATAAACTGCTGTAACGGAATTTTTTATGTTCACTGGCAAGTTCAGGGACGGGATACGGTTCGTACATAGAAAATTAAAGACCTAAAATGACTAACCCATCACAGCGTCTGCACGGGTAGAGAAACGGTAACCTGTACCACGAACAGTTTGCACATAACGATCGGCTTGGAAAGGTTCAAGAACTTTACGCAAACGACGAATATGAACGTCAATGGTACGGTCCTCAATATACACGTTTCCACCCCAAACCTGATCTAATAATTGAGCACGGGTATAGGCACGTTCAGGATGAGTCATGAAAAAGGCCAATAGACGATATTCAGTCGGTCCCATATCTAAAATGGTGTTGCCAAAGCTGACACGTTGGCTGACTGGATCGAGGATTAAGCCATTGGCATCAATGGTTTTTTCACCACCCAAGGCATTTGAGCGACGCAGCACCGCTTTAATGCGTGACACCAACTCACGGGTGGAAAAGGGTTTGGTCATGTAGTCATCTGCACCCGCGTCCAGACCTTGGACTTTATGGTCTTCTTCGCCGCGCGCAGTGAGCATGATGACTGGAATTTCTGACAAATTTTCATCGCGTTTTAAACGACGACATAGGTCTACACCACTCACGCCGCCAGGCATCATCCAATCTAATAAAATCAGTGCAGGACGCTGATCCACAATCATTTGGTGCGCTTGTTTGGCATCTTCAGCTTGCTGACATTGAAAACCAGCCATATCCAGTGAAGTATGGATCATTTCCCGAATCGGGAGTTCGTCGTCGACGATTAAAATATAGTCATCTTTCACAGCGCAATACCCTATTTTATGTAAACGGTAGACCGTTTTATATTTATGACAGGCTTATTACAAAGATTAATTATGACAGTATCATTGCAAAAATGATCTTTCATTGGGGTTTAGAAAGAAATTGTGACAATTTAAATCCTGAAATATTCAACAACATGGGCTTTGCATCATGTTGTTGTCACAAAAAAATCATTCAAAAAATTGTAAAGATCAGTGTTGAGCTCAGAATTTATTTCCTGGGTTTTTCAGAAAAAGCATCCAACAAGGCCAAAAAGACCACGCTACATGACGATAAAACTTCGTCAATCGGTTGTTTATAACCACTCATGACCCAGCGAATCGCGATTTGGGTGACATAACCATTGAGACCTGTTGCGACCATTGAAATTTCGCGTTCTGAACGATCAATATTCGGCATCATGAGCATGACAAAGGCATGAATCATACGGTCAAACCGCATCATAGTTTCATGAATCGTGGCTTGGTTATGTAGCTCTTGTACCAGCATAGCATCGATGTAAATGATGCGCGCCATACGGGGATTATTTTTTAAAGTTAACAGTAGGGCGGTTAAACCCGCTTCAATCATTTTTTTAGAATCGGTAGATGCTTGCATGATGGCTTGCATCACATTTTGTTGCAGTTCATCGATTAATTTTAAAAAGATGGTCTGGAACAGTTGCTCACTTTTCTTAAATGATTCATAAAAATAGCGTTCGGTCAGCTTGGCTTCCAAACAAATATCTTTCACAGTCACTGAAAAAAAGCCATGTGTTCCATAGGCTTCTATACCGGCTTCAATCAGTTTTTCACGTCGCGCTTGCTTACGTTCACTGAGAGAAAGCCCTTTAAATTGACGTTCCTTCACATTTTTTGCCTGTTGTTGTTCTGTGTGATTTGTTGCATCTGTCATGAAAATATACGCTGAACTAAAGCAGAATTTTGTCTTATTTTAGCAATAATTTCAGTTTAAACCTATGTTTAAGCATTGGCGATTTCAACAGCTTAGCACGTCCCAAGATGACATTGACAATATGTATTGTCAAAACTATATTAAGTCGACGAACTGCACACATTGGCAAATGAGATCACGCTGTGATAAAGCCAAGCGGCAGCATAAAGGAATAAGGAATCACAATGAAAAACTTCAAAAATAAAGTGGCTGCCATTACAGGTGCAGGTTCAGGTATTGGTCAGCAATTGGCTGTGCTTTTGGCTAAACAAGGCTGCCATCTGTCTTTAAGCGATGTGAATGAACAGGGGCTTGCGGCAACCGTTGAATTGGTTAAAGCCAGCAATGTACGTGTAACGACGCAAAAACTCGATGTGTCAGACCTTGCAGCAATGAAAGCATGGGCAGCACAGACTGTTAAAGATCATGGTTCGGTGAATATGATTTTTAACAATGCGGGTGTGGCATTGGGCACGACCGTTGAAGGCGCAAGCTATGAAGAGCTGGAGTGGATTGTCAATATTAACTTTTGGGGCGTGGTTTATGGCACCAAAGAATTTTTACCGTATATCAAGCAAAGTGGTGAAGGTCATATCATCAATATTTCCAGCTTGTTTGGCTTAACAGCACAGCCAACACAGTCGGCATATAATGCCACTAAATTTGCAGTACGTGGTTTTACCGAATCTTTACGCCAAGAATTGGATATTGAAAACTGTGGCGTGAGTGCGCTATGTGTACATCCGGGCGGTATTCGTACCAATATTGCCAATGCCGCAAAAATGAATGACAGCTTGAAAAGCTTAGGCATGAACCCGCAAAAATCGGCACAGTCATTTAATAAATTCTTGCGTTGTCCACCTGAAGAAGCGGCTCGTCAAATCATTGAAGCAGTACAAAAAGATAAGCGTCGTTTATTGATTGGTAATGATGCAAAAGCGATTGATTTAATTCAACGTTTGCTACCAACGGGTTATCAAAAATTAACAGCGATGGCGACTAAATTTGGTCAATAAGCGGTACATACAATCGATTGAAAAGAACCCACGTCAGTGGGTTTTTTTATGCCCGAAGGAAAGCCCAAGGCATATTTCTTATTTCATAAAATGAGATATAAAAATGGAGATATCTGATGATTTGAAATAAGCAACTGTTGCATAACCAACAGTTTTTTGGCGTTAAAACCAACAGAATTTATCAGGTTTAAATAATAAAACTTTAAAAAATAAATACTTAAAATTTTGGCACAGTTGTTGCCATATTAGAGTGAACAAAACTCACCACTGTATGGAACATTTATGAGTACTTTTACGCATCGATATCTTTCTGCTTTTCGTGTCCTACAACAGGCATGTTGTTGTGCTATGACACTCGCGATGATGCGCGCTTAAATTCTAAAAGCTGTCTTCGAGTTTCGGTCGTGCATAAGTTGAATAAAACCTACGACCACTCAGATTAATTTTTAAAAAACCCACGCAGTACATTCACTTCATGCACCTTGCATGGGGTTGGGGGATTTTGCGCTTTGGGAAAAATGTTAGTGAAACCAAATCATGAAAAAAACCACATTAACCGTTGCGGTCGGACTGATTTTATCCGCAACCAGTCAGCTGAGTTTTGCATCGGATGAAGCACTTCAGCAAGAACTGAGCAGCTTAAAACAACAAATTGAGAGTTTGCAAAAACGCTTAAATGCCGTGGAATCTGGTGCGACGAAAAGCCAAGTCGTCGAAACCGCCGCTGTGACGACAGACGATACGACCAACGCCGCTGATGTTGAAGGTGAAACGCAGGTTGCAGAAGTAACCACAGCAACATCCGAAGATATCGACGGCTTACGTTCAGATATTGAAAACTATAAGTACGATCAGTCACGTCAATATGAACGTCAAACTACAAAATCGACTCGTGATACAACCCTGTATGGCACAGTTCAACTACGTGCCAGTGCGCTCGATGAAACAGGTGTCTTAGGTGCAACCAAATCGACATTTGATATTGGGACTGCGCTGATTGGTGTGCGCGGGAATTTATTTCGTGATTATAACGAAGGAAAAAACCTCGATTATCAATTGTCCTTTGGTTATGGCAAACGCAATGATGGCACTAATAACAGTAACTTTAACTTACTAGATGCCTTTGTTCGCTATAACGCTTTTGCCACCAATGCGGGCCCCGAAACAGCCAAACTCAACTTTACGCTCGGTCAGCAGTTATTACCCTTTGGTTTAGATGTGCAGTCTCCTGAAGATTTGCGTCCAACCATTAGTACCGCTGCAGCTTCGACCTTTTTAGGACTGTTTAACCGTCAAAATGGATTTATCGTCCGTGGTGATGCCCAACCTTTTGTCGACTTTGCATCGAACTACCGTGCGCCGCTGTTTGAGTATGCCTTAGGGGTAACCAATGGGAATGCCAGTAATAAGGCGGATGACAACAACGGCAAAGATTATATCGGTCGTGTGGCTTTTACCTTGCCAGTGGACTACGCCAGCATTTTCCGTGAGTTGAAGTTCGGTGCCTCTTATATCAAAGGCGAATCGAAAATTTCAGCCGGCGGAATCACTGATAATGCTGCAAAACGCGATCGTTTGGGTTTCGATATTTATTATAACCACGCCCCATTTGGCGTGACCTATGAATATCTGCAAGGCAAGACCGATTATGTCGACACCGTAGCCCAAGACATCAAAGAAGCCAATGCAGAAGGGCATACTTTTACCGCTTTCTATACCTTGGGTGATCAGTTCTACAACAGTATTAAATCCAATGCCAAATTTGATGATTTCTGGCCGAAGTCAGTCCAAGGCTATTACCGTTTTGACCGCTATAACCCGAATAAAAACAACGCAAGCTATCTCGACACCGCGAGCGGTCGTATTGGTGAATATGACATTCACTCTTTGGGCTTAAATCTGTTTTTTGCGCAAACCACAAAATTCCAATTACAGCTGAATCACTACCTGTTTGATGTCGAAACGGCAAATCAAAAAGACACCAATGAGCTGCAAGCTCAAGTTCAGTACACCTTTTAATTCAAAAATTTAAATCATTAAGGAACATTTAAAATGAAAATTATCTCTAAAAAAATCGCAGCCACATTCTTGGCACTTTCAGCACTTGGTCTAAGCGTTCAATTGCATGCTGCCAATCCCAAAGAAATTCGCATTTCTGTATCAGGCGCGGGTGAGGGGGGTAAACCCAAAGTGGGCGGTAGTTTTGTAGCTACAGCACATTTACGAGGTGTGCTCGAACAAGAATTTAAAAAAGATGGCATTAAGGTGAATTGGCTATTCTTCCCAGGAGCAGGCCCTGCAACCAATGAAGCTTTAGCCAATGGCAAAGTTGACTTTGCATTGCATGGTGATTTGCCCTCATTGGTTGGACGTTCAACGGGATTAAAAACCAAAGTCTTGTTTTCAACAGGGCGTTTTGGCCCAACTTATGTGGTGGTGCCTGCCGGCTCTAATGCCAAATCCTTTGCAGATCTAAAAGGCAAAAAATTCTCAGTATTCAAAGGCACCAATGGTCAGATCGTATTTAACCGTGTGTTAGCAAAATACAATTTAACAGAGCGTGATTTACGAGTGATTTCGCAAGATGCCTATTCGGCACGTACTGCGTTAGCGACAGGTGATATTGATGCCACGATTACTTCACCGTTTAGTTTGCAAGCACGTGGTGTGGCGAAAACTTTACTAGAAATTAAAGATCCCAAAGTTGCACCGATTGCACACTTTTGGGTGACCGAAAGTTTTGAAAAACAATATCCAGAGGTAGTGCAACGTGTCGTGACGACACTGATTAAACAGGCGCAGTGGAGTTCTCAAGAAGCCAACCGTAGTGCGCAATATAAACTCTGGGCTCAAAGTGGCATTCCATTGGTGGATTATCAAAAAACTTGGGATGGTTGGAATTTAAAAGACCGTACTACACCGCTGCTCGATGAATTCCATCGTTCACAAATTGATAGTGCTTTAAAAATTGCCAAAAACGCTCGCTTAATCCGTCGTGATGTGGATACCAAAACGTGGTATGAGCCGAAGTATCTAAATAATGCCTTGAAAGAGCTGAAGTTAGAGGGTTACTGGCGCCAATTTAATGCTCAAGGTCAACCGAAGTAAGTCATAGCCATGAGTCGTCCGATTGAAAGCAATGTAATTGCCAGTCCATTAACCACTAAATTTATGAGCAGTTTTGTGCTGCTCACGATTTTGGCTGGACTGGGTGTGGGTGTCGCACGGGTATTAATTTCCTTGTATGCCGTGCATTTAGAAGCCACCGAATTGCAATTGGGGCTAATTTCTGCAGCGCAAAATTTTGGCATTTTGATCATGGCATTGCCGATTGGCGTGTTGGTACAGCGCTTTGGGTCTTTGAAAATATTCTGCATCGGCAGTGTGTTGGGCGCTGTGGTCTATAGCTTAACGCCACTCAAAGCCGGTGCATGGTATCTCTTTGCAGTCACAGCCTTAGTAAGTTTTATCTTACCCATGCGCTTTGTTTCGATCAATACCGTTTTTTTGAGCAACTTAAAACGTTTAGGTCCAGCCCGTGCGGGTTGGTTTCGCGGTTCGCACATGATGGGATATTTCCTGATTGCGCCTGCATTGAGCGTGTTGTTGATCGAGCATTTCGGCTATGGCGGAAGTTTTTATGTGGTGTCTTTGCTTTTTTTAGGCACCTTGCTGTTGGCTCCGTGGTGCTTTCAACGTAGCACTCCACAAGCGACGAATCGCCCGCATTTTCAATGGCGAGATATTGTGGCGCCTTTGGCACTCATCAAAACCCATGCCTCACTGCGGATTGTTTGCATATTGGAATTTTTGAGCAGCATGGCAAATAACTACTTTGGCTTTTTCATTGTGGTGATTGCTATCCAAAGTTTTGCACTTTCGGAGCCAATGGCAGTGATGCTGCTGACCGTACAAGGCATTGTGTTTGTGGGATCGCTATTTAGCATGGGCGGTTTGGCTGAGCTGATGGGATATCAAAAATTTTATTTGATTGGCCTAAGCCTGATGGCAACGGCATTACTGATCTTAGCCCTAACCAAGATCACGCTGTTGATGTGGCCTGCTTCGGTCATGTTTGGACTTGGACTCGGTATGTTGCATATCGCCAATTTTATGTCTTTCGCCCGAGTGGGTGAGCAAACCGCGATGGCTAAGATTTCTCCAATTTTAGCCCTCGTCGGACCTTCGGGTGGACTGTTGGGTGGCTTGATAGGCGCCGTATTTGGCGCACAGGTTGGACTACAAAACTTATTTTTACCAATCGGGCTGGTGTTTATTGGTCTGATTATTTTGATCAGCAAAGATCAGGAATTTATTCAATTTTTAAAACCTGATGTCTCAGAACAGAGCGTAAAAGGACAAGAATTATGAGCCTTACGGATGTATCTGCACATTCGGTTCCCTTGCAAAGTGACCGAAGTGCGTTGGATTTTTTTAAGACCTATTTAAAACTAACTTTGCAAGTGGCGTGTGGACTCCTGATGCCAGTTTTGTTGTTCGGTCTATGGTATGTGGCAACACTTAAACAGTGGTTGCCTGAGCAGATTTTACCTGCACCGAGTCTGGTGTGGAAAAGCACAGTTCAATTATGGCAAAGCGGTGAATTGAGTTTTCATTTTGCCATCAGTGCCAAACGTATTTTATGGAGTGTCTTGCTTGGTGCCAGTGTCGGGATTTTGCTTGGTACTGTGTTGGGATTGGCCAAACGTAGTCGGGACTTTATTTTTCCGACGGTGAATCTTGTTGCTCAATTTCCGATTGTTGGCTGGATTCCATTATTGATGATTTTCTTAGGCATCGATGAGGCTTTGAAGATTGCCGCTATTTCATTGGCTGTGTTACCACCGCTGTTGATTGCAACCTATAAGGGCATTACTCATGTGCCGAATAGTTTGATGGAAGTGGCAGAGGTTTACCAATACAGCAATTGGCAGAAATTCAAAGAAGTGATTTTCCCAGCTGCACTACCCAGTGTGATCAGTGGTTTACGTCAAGGCATTATGCAGGCGTGGTTGGCATTGGTTTTTGTCGAGTTATTAGCAAGTAGTGAAGGAATTGGTTATCTCATGGTGTGGGGACGTCAGCTAATGCAGATGGACTTGATCTTCATGGCGATCATTCTGATTGGTATTACGGGCTATGTCTTAGATACCTTGCTGGCTTGGTTAGAAAAAACTGCGCGCTTTCACGCAACTCGAGTAGGAGGGAACTCATGAGCATTCTTTCATTACACGGGGCAGCGCACCAAGTCTTAGTTAAAGCAGTAAAAGCACTCGTTCTACCTGTGACATTTATCGCACTGTGGGCTTTGGCTTCACAGCAAAACTGGGTCGATCCGAAGTTGATTCCTAGTCCATGGCTCGTGCTGAAAAAAGCAGTGACCGTGCTCCAACAACCGAGCTTTTTGACAGGTTTTGGCGAAAGTTTGGCGCGAAATTTTATCGGCTATGGCATAGGTGCGATAGCAGGTGTGTTATTTGGCATCTTAATCGCGAGTTCACGCCTTTCGAATTGGTTATTTGCACCGAGCTTTCATGTATTGCGTCAAATTTCACTGTTTGCATGGTTGCCACTAATTTCGACTTTTTTAGGTGCGGGACATGGCGCCAAAGTGCTGTTTATTACTTTGTCGGTGTTTTACCCCGTGGCGCTACATACCTTTGAAGGCGTGAGCAGTATTTCGCATAAATATCGTGAAGTGGCCGAAGTCTACCAATTTCCCAAGACATACGCGTTTCGTAAATTGATATTACCCGGTGCTTCGGCGCAGATTTTTGTCGGTTTACAACTTGGGCTGATTTTCGCATGGCTTGCCACCATCGGCTCTGAATTTTTATTGGCGAACTATGGCAATGGTCTGGGCAATATCGTGATTCAAGGGCGTCAGGCTTTTGATGTCGAACTGATTATTTTTGGCATGTTGCTGATTGGTGCTGTAGGCGTGTTGCTCAATACGGTACTGACTTGGGTTGAACGTAAAGTTTTAGCTTGGCAGCAGGTTGGATAGGAGAACATAACAATGAAAAAAATGACAATCCATAACATTCCTCCACTCTGGCGCAATATGTTCCTTGCAGCATTGGTCGGTGGCACAGCCTTGGTGGGTTGCAGCACGCAGCGAGTGGATGAACCTCAGCAAGAGGCTTTAAAAGAACTCCGATATCAAAGCTATCCGGGACTGGTGTCCTTACCTGAATTAGCACAAGACTTGGGCTATTTAGGCGACGTTAAACTCAGCTATGTCGGCTCAGTACAAGGTGGGCCACAAGATTTACTCACCTTGGTGGCAGGAGATGTTGATTTCGCCGGAGCCTTTAATGGTGCTGTGGTGAAAGTCATCGCTGCGGGTCTAGATGTCGTTCCCGTAGTGGCTTCTTATGGCAGTGATGCTGAACAAAACGTGGGTTTTTATGTGCTAGAAAATAGTCCTATTCGTAGCCCACGAGACTTTATTGGCAAGAAAGTCGCAGTGAATGCCTACGGGGCGCATTATGACTTTGTGGTGAAAGATTATTTGGCTCGCCATGGATTAACCGATGATGAAATCCGTCAAGTTGAGCTGATTATGTTGCCACCGGTGAGCTCAGAACAAGCCTTAAGGAATGGGCAAATTGATATTGCAGTGTTCTCTGGCATTTTGGAAAAACGTGCCTTAAAAAATGGTGGTGTACGCAGCATCTTTAAAGATATTGATTTATACGGCCCCTTTACCGCAGGGAGTTTTTCGATGCGAGGAGAGTTTATTCAAGAACATCCCGAGTTGGCTCGTACTTTTGTCAGTGGCGTAGCCAAAGCACAGGAATGGTTACACAACACGCCGAAAGAGCAAATCATTGCTCGTATGGAAAGTATTATCGAAAAACGCCAACGCAATGAAAATACAGCACTGATTCCATATTACACAGGTACAGGTGTTCACGAAGTCGGTGGCGTGCAAAAAGATCAGGATTTTGCCCCATGGGTGAGTGCCTTAGAAAAAGAACACAAATTAAAACCGCATCAAATTGAGGTTAGTCGCATCTATAGCAATGAATTTAATCCCTATGCGAAAGACCAAAAATCAAAAGGAATATAACAATGACCAGTGCATTACATTTAGATCACGTGCGTAAGGTATTTCCTGCACAAAACCATGTCGGCAGTAAAAACTATAAGCCTGAATTTGTTGCTGTAGAAAATGTCACTTTGGATATTCAGCCGGGTGAATTTGTTTCAATCGTGGGGCCAAGTGGCTGCGGAAAATCTACATTATTAGATTTAATTGCGGGTTTAACCAAACCGTCGGCAGGGCAGATTTTACTGAGTGGCAAGCAGATTACTCAACCGGGTTTAGACCGTGGCATTGTGTTCCAGCAATATGCGCTCTATCCATGGTTAACCGCACTGGAAAATATTGAATTTGGTCTAGAAGCCAAAGGCGTAGCAAAGAAAGAACGCCGTGAAAAAGCCGAATACTATTTGCAGCTTGTGGGTCTCAGTGGCTTTGAAAAGCATTATCTGAATGAGCTTTCCGGCGGGATGAAACAGCGGGTTGCGATTGCCCGAAGTTTGGCTTATGAACCAGAAATTTTATTAATGGATGAGCCCTTTGCTGCCCTAGATGCGCAAACCCGAGAAACCTTACAAGCCGAGCTGATCAATATCTGGAAAAGCTCGAAAAAAACCATTGTTTTTATTACTCACAGTATTGATGAAGCAATTTATCTGAGTCAGCGAGTGGCGATTATGACCTCAAGACCGGGGCGAATTAAGGAAGTGATTGAAATTCCGCAAAGCCTGCGCAGCTCCAGTGAAGATGTCCGTTCATTGCCTGAATATGGCCGAATTCGCCATAAAATTTGGTCATTGCTCAGTGAAGAAGTGATTAAAGCGCAAGCCCTCGAAAAACATAAACAGCTTGCACATAACTAAAATATTCAGAGGATTTATTTATGTCATCGACTAAACAAGCCATCAGTTATACGCAATCGTATAACGACATTAAACCCAGACTACAATTCACTTGGTTAAACACGGTATTTAAACGCACCATTGCCATTGTAGCTTTTTTCTTGCTGTGGGAGATTCTGCCGCGGAGTGGTGTGGTCAATCCGGCTTTCTTACCGCCGTTATCTGTAGTATTGGAAACCACATGGCAGCTATATCAAAGCGGTCAATTAGGCATCCATTTTTTGGCCAGTATAAAGCGTTCCATTATTGGTTTCATTTTGGCCCTAGCGATCGCCATTCCTTTAGGTCTCATCATTGGTTGGTACAAGCTCGTGGCTGAAACCTTAAATCCATTGTTAGAATTGTTTCGAAATACCACAGCATTGGCGTTAATGCCGCTGTTTATCTTATTTTTAGGCATTGGTGAAACCTCAAAAATCAGTCTGTTGGTCTACGCGTGCACATGGCCGATTTTATTAAACACTATTACAGGCGTACAAACGGTCGATCCTTTACTGATTAAATCGGCACGAACCATGGGCCTAAAACCCTATCAATTGTTCCGAAAAGTGATTCTGCCTGCGTCGGTTCCGACGATTTTTGTCGGTATCCGTCTAGCAGGGGCAATTTCTATTTTGGCCTTAGTTGCAGTAGAAATGTTTGGTGCCAAAGCAGGTCTGGGATATCTGATTATTTATTCGCAATTTAGCTTTGAAATTCCACAAATGTTTGTAGGCATATTAGTCATTACCCTCGTAGGCTTATCCTTTAACTATTTCTTGATTGGACTAGAAAAATACTTTACAGCGTGGAAACGAAACCCCGTGGAATAATCTAGACAAAATGGAAAAATAAATAAAAACCTCGGGATATACCGAGGTTTTTTATTACTGATTTTTTATACTTAAAATAATGCAATGAATAAAGAATAATGTAGATGAATATTTATGTATCAGTTTTTGTGATTATTATTTTAATGTGGAGTAAATAAAAATATGACTTATTTATAATAAGCCATATTTAATTAGGCGAGTGCGAATCACGTTCCTTGTCACTCCAAGCAAACGAGCCGTATGCACTTGATTGTATTGACAGTGCTGATACGCACTTCGGATAAATTTTTCTTCAATCAGATCATTAATATTGTCATGCTTAAGTTGATTTGCGGCTTGAAAAATTTGTAAAAAGGTCTGCTCAAGTAACTGTCCAGCATCTTGAATATCTTTGATGTTGGCTACAGCAGAGGTGGCATTTTGTAAGTTAAAAGGTTCTGCACGCGAAAACGACGATGCACTTTGAATACTCGAAAAACTAATATCTTCTGGTTCAATCACACCTTTTTCACTGACTAAAATCGCATGTTGAATGGTATTTTCTAATTCGCGAATATTTCCCGGCCAGCTATGTAAATGGAGTTTCTTGAGCGCCAATGGGCTGAGGCGTAATGGTGTGTCATGTGGGTTGGTTTGATAGACCTGAATGAAGTGTTTAACCAAAGGCAAAATGTCACTACGACGCTCTGAGAGACGTGGAATGCGTAGCAACGCCACATGTAAGCGGTAGAATAAATCTTCCCTGAAACGCCCGTCCTGTACGGCATGCTCTAAATCGACATTGGTTGCGGCTATGATTCGGACATTAATTGGAATGGATTTGAGTGAGCCGACTCGAACGATCTCTCTTTCTTGTAAAACACGGAGTAATTTGACTTGCATAGGCAAGGACAGGTCACCAATTTCATCTAAAAATAAGGTGCCATTATGGGCTGCTTCAAACCAACCGACACGGCTATTAATTGCCCCTGTAAAGGCTCCTTTTTCATGTCCAAATAATTCGCTTTCGACTAATGATTCGGTAAAGGCACCACAGTTCACTGCGATAAATGGACCTTTGGCACGATGGCTTAATTGGTGGATTTGGCGTGCAACTAACTCTTTTCCTGTGCCTGTATCACCAATGATGAGTGCATTGGCCTCACTTGGTGCAATTTGTTCAATTCGAGACAACAACGCTTGCGATAACGGGTCTGCAAAGACCGTCGCTGTTGCCCGTTTATGTTTCAGTGCAGAGGGCACTGCAGGGTGGGTCAAAATAGACATATCGTTTCTTATAGTTGTTGAAAATGCAGATCATGATGAAAGATTTAAAAATAAAAGATAAATAATAATTCGATATTTAAATATCAGTTTCACCGATAAATTCATGCGTGGATTATTTATCTGATTTTAAGATAAATAAAATCGGGATAACTAAAGGATAAATCAAGATATAGCAAGTGATTGAACTGTTTTATAGTAAAGCTCTCTTAATAACAAAAGGCATAATTAAAATGGCGATTACTTCAGTAAATGTGCGAAACCAATTCAAAGGCGTGATTAATGAAATCGTAGTGGGTCCTGTGGTTTCAGAAATTGATGTGGAAACCAAAGCGGGCTTTTTTACGTCCGTGATCACGACGCGTTCGGTGAAGGATTTAGATTTAAAAGTAGGTTCAGAGGTGGTGGTGTTAATTAAATCGACGGAAGTGTCACTGGCTAAACTTTAAGGTTTAGTCCAGCAAAGTTTGTCAGCACAAATAGAGAATAATGATATGAGCGTAGAACAAGCTGGTTCGGTTTCTATTCAGCAGCTAACGAAACATTATCCCACACAAAAGCAAGAAGACTTAACCGTACTTAAGGACATTAACCTGAATATTCAGCCGGGTGAGTTCATTAGTATTGTGGGAAGTAGTGGCTGCGGAAAATCCACATTATTACGGTTGTTGGTTGGTCTAGAGCGTCAGTTTCAGGGCCAGATTTTGGTTGATGGTCAGCCTATACAGGGCACGAGTTTGGAACGTGGTATCGTGTTTCAAGATCATCGCCTGTTTCCATGGTTGACGGTACGGGAAAATGTACGGATTGCATTGCATAAAAGCCAGTTTAGCCGTGCAGAAGAAGATGTATTGATTGATGAACATTTAGAGTTGGTCAAATTAACCCAATTTAAAGATGCTTATCCTTCGCAGTTGTCTGGTGGGATGAATCAACGTGTGGCGATTGCCCGGAGTTTGGTGAATCGACCACAGATTTTACTGCTTGATGAACCCTTTGGCGCACTCGATGCATTGACGCGGCAAAATTTACAGGATGAATTACAGCGAATCTGGCAAAGTGAAAAAATCACCATGATTATTGTCACCCATGATGTCGAAGAAGCGGTATTTTTGGGTGATCGGGTAGTGGTCATGCAGCCACATCCGGGACGAATTAAACGTATTGTAGATATTCATTTAGCCCATCCGCGTAAACGCGAAGATGTCCGTCTGACCAATATTAAAAATGACATTTTGACTGACTTTAGTGATCCAGTAAAAGATCAGTTGCTTGAACCTTTATCTCACCGATTTGCCGATTATAAATTTGCATGGTAAGTCTGAATTGACCATCACCTAGACAATGTAAAAGCCCTGAATTCAGGGCTTTTTTTAGGCTTATCAAATATAGGTCAGTATGATCATCGCTTAAGTTGGATTAATATCAGTCCATAAAAATGCCCCAGTTGGGGCATTTGTTTTTCAGTTTTATTAAACGTTGGTTTATGAGGCTTGGGAGGTATGTCTTTTTTCTAAAACATATTGGTTTTCAGGTCGTTTTAAACCTAAGTTTTCTCGTAAGGTCTTGCCTTCATAAGCCGTTCGGAATAGACCGCGACGTTGCAGTTCAGGAACGATGAGATCGACAAAGTCATTTAACCCCGCAGGTGTTGTTGGCGGCAGGACATTAAAACCATCGGCAGCGTCATTCTCAAACCATTCCTGCAGTTGGTCTACGACTTGTTCAGGCGTGCCGATCAAGGTCCAATGTCCACGGGCTGAAGCGATATATTGATAGAGCTGACGAATACTAAAATTGTGCTTCCGGGCAATATCAATCATCATCTGCTGACGACTGGAGAAATTAATGTCTGCATCTTCTATTTTCGGGAAAGGGGCATCTAGATCAAATTTGGCCAGATTAATGCCACCTGCCAAAGCAGACAATAAACTTAAACCCACTTCTGGGTGAATTAAGTTATTTAAAAAGTCATATTTTTCTTGGGCTTCTTGCTCTGTCTTGGCAACAAAAATCGAAACCCCCGGCATAATTTTCAGGTCATCTGCATGGCGGCCATATTTCACTAAGCGGTTTTTGACATCACGATAAAAGGCTTGCGCATCTGCTAAGTTCTGCTGTGCTGTAAAAATCACTTCGGCATATTTACCGGCTAGTTCACGACCATCTTCAGATTGCCCAGCTTGAACAATCACCGGATAGCCTTGCGGTGGGCGAGAGACGTTGAGAGCACCCAGTACCTGATAGTATTGGCCCTGATGATTGGGCTGATGTTGTTTTCGGGCATCAAAAAATTGCCCAGTTTCTTTGTTGTAATGGAAGGTATCATCCTCCCATGAGTCCCAAAGTTTTTGAGTCACCTCAATAAATTCATCGGCACGTTCGTAACGCTCTTTGGGTTCAGGGTGCTGCTGAATATTAAAGTTTTTTGCGGCATCGGCAGAAGCTGTCGTTACCACATTCCACGCAGCACGACCTTTAGAAATATGATCTAAAGAAGCAAATTTACGCGCCAAAATGTAAGGGTCTTCATAAGTCGTGGATGCTGTGGCAATAAAGCCTATATTTTGCGTCACAGCCGACAGTGCAGCAAACAATGTAACAGGTTCAAAGCCGACGCCTTTATCGCCCAAACCTTTCTCACCTTCGACAGCAGAACTCCAACGGACAGACAGACCATCGGCAAGAAAGTAGGCATCGAATAGACCACGTTCTGCGGTTTTTGCCAGTTCAATTGCATAATCAATATTGAGATGATCTTGTGGGCGAGATTCTGGGTGGCGCCAACCCGCGACATGCTGTGAGGTGGTTGGAATAAAAGCCCCAAGCTTTATTTGACGTTTAGACATAAAAAATTTCTCATCCCAATTATTCTTAAAAGATAAAAGGGATAAGAACAAAATCTATGCCAAACCGTAATTGTTTGAAAATATGCAATTTTTAATTTTAATTGGTTCTAGGTGTAGATAAATCAACAGGATATAAAACCAAATGTTGAAAAATAAACAGCAGTTTAACGGCAAACTTTATGCATGGATCAGTACAAGATTTTCCATATGTAAACTTAAAGCGTGTATTGGCATTGAACGCTATTAGCAAACTTTATAGCAATACTTTGATGGCTTTTCGTCTCCATACCAGTTGGTAATACAGCCCTTGTAAAATACATAAGCTGACAAAAGCCAAAGCATAGGCATACCAAATGCCTTTTAAGCCCCACCATTCACTGAATAGGTAGGCACACGGCACTTCAATGCAAATAATCGCCATAATATTAATAATCATCGGCACGGTCACCGTTCCGCTAGCCCGCATAATGGAAGCAAAAATCGCACTGGCACCAAAAAATAAAATCGACCAAAGCACAATGAACAGTAATTCTTGACCGAGAACCACAACTTCAGGATCTGTAATAAACAGCGCCATTAAATATTTAGAGAACAAATAGCCCAATGCCACCAAGATACCAGTAATAATGAAATTCATCCCGATGGCCGTACGTTTCACACGATTAATTAATTCAGAATGACCTGAACCGATGGCTTGTGCTGCAAAAATAGAAGCCGCAATCGCGATGGACAAGGCCGGGAATTGGATATAGTTCAAAACCTGATTGACCGCGCCATATGCAGCAGTAGCATCAGCACCATGGCGGTTCACTAAACCGACAATGACGAGACCAGCCACAGAGGTCGTGACCATCTGAATACCCGTAGGAATGCCTAGTTTTAAGATAATTTTGCTGAGATCATGTTGATGGCGAATATGACGAATCAACTCGAAGTCGAGTTTGAGCGGGTGATCTTTCTTTTTTAAGTAGAAATATAAAAATACCAAGGCAATTAAAAAGCCGATATGACTGGCAATGGCAGGGGCAATAATGCCTAAACTTGGAAATCCAAATTTTCCGGCAATCAGCACGGGTGTAATGATCAGCCCTGAACCAATGGTCATACCCGATGCAATCAGCGGTGTTGTACTGTCACCGACCCCACGCAAAATCGAGGTGTAAATAATATAAATAAAGAGTAGTGGACTACCCGCAAGCATCCATTGCACATAAGGCAAAGATAAATGCATCACGTCAGGGGCTGTGCCTAAGGCCAATAAAATGGGCTTGGCAAATATCACCCCTAAAAAGGCAATGATGCTGCCACCAATCAAGGTCATAAACAGGGTGGAACCTACCACAGTACGAACTTTTTCAAGATTCTGCGCGCCCCAAGCTTGCCCCACCAACACGGTTGCACCTGCCGAGAGCCCGATCACAAAAGCCATTAAACAGAACAAGATCGGGAAAAATACCGCAACGGCTGCAATGGCATGCACCCCAAGCATCTGACCGACAAAAACGGTGTTAATGGTCCCAGATAAATTCTGCAAAATATTGGTGGCGATCAAAGGCACCAGAAAAACTAAAAACGTTTTCCATAAATTTTGCTGAGTAACGAGGGACTGTTGTTTTGACATGCTCAGGTCCTAGACGCGGCTTTTTATGATTTTAAGTTACTGATAACACTATCATGTTGGCATTCAAAAAAGCCTTAGTTTTTGAGTAACCAAGGCTTCATTATTTCTACATGTCTGTTTTAAAAAAACGTTTGGGCAGATACGGCTTTAAACCGCGGAGAGAATCTCTGCAGCTCGATCTAAGGTGGCATCTTGTTTGGCAAAACAGAAACGTAATAATCGTAAATTTTCCGGCGGTTTTTGATAGAATACCGAGACAGGAATCGCCACGATTTTATGTTGTTCTGCCAACAACTGACACATTTCCACATCGCTTAAATCTGGGCGTATGGCACTGTAATCAAGGTTTTGGAAATAGGTACCTGCCGATGGAATCAACTCAAATCTAGAGTGGCTTAAGCCCGCATTGAACCGGTCACGTTTAGCTTGGTAAAAATGGGCCAATTCAGCAATGTGCTCAGGATGTTCTGCCATAAAGTTAGCCAATGCCATTTGTACGGGCGTAACTCCACAGAAATTGGCAAATTGATAGATTTGGCGAAACACTTTCATCAAGGCTGGCGCTGCAATGCAATAACCGGTTTTCCAACCTGTGACGTGAAAGGTTTTACCAAATGAGCCCACGACAAAACTGCGTTCACGCAGCTCAGGAAATGACAAAGCAGATAGATGCTGACGACCATCAAAAATTAAATGCTCATAGACCTCATCTGATAGCACAATAATATTTTTATCTTGAATCAGTTCGATCAAGTTGAGCCAGTCCTCACGATACCAAATAGCACCTGTTGGATTATGCGGTGTATTGACAATAATCATCCGGGTTTTATCGTTAATCGCAGCGGCAACACGATTCCAATCCACAGTAAAATGGGGCGTCTCTAAGGCAATGTGAATGGGATGAGCCCCAACCAATTTTACACTGGGCGCATAACTGTCATAGCTCGGGTCAAAAATAATCACTTCGTCACCCGCATGAACCACAGCTTGAATGGCACTAAAAATACCAATGGTTGCACCCGGGGTAATGGTGACTTCAGTGTGAGGGTCAATATTTAATTGGTCGCGATGGGCAAACAGTTGGACCAATTGCTCACGCAAATGCATCAGTCCATCGCCGGGTGCATATTGGTTAAAACTCTGTTGCGTCGCATCACTTAGCGCATTTAACAGTGCAGGAGGTGCAGGGAAATCAGGAAAACCTTGAGATAAATTCAGTGCATTTAGACGCTGCGCCATTGCGCTCATGACGCTAAAAATAGTCACACCTTGTGCAGGCAGTTTGGATTCAATTGTGATCATGGAGCTTAAAATTTTTAATAGGTTGCATTTTGAGTGTAGCAGCATCTCAGCGACTGCGAAAAGTTAGCTCAGCAAAAATGATCCAGTATTGATGTTCCTATTAACTTGAATCCTAAAGTGATGCAAAAGCCAAAAAGAATAATTCAACAAATTATTTGCAAAATAGGGTAGACGAAAAAATAAACATTTCCTAAAATGCCGTCATTAAAAAAATTAAATACATAATAACAATGCTTAAAAATATTCACGCCATGGTGGAAAACTTTGGCTTTAGCGTACAGAAACGTGCGCTACACATTCATTTCTCAAATGAACATCTAAATTCTGAAGTTTTTATTCAACGGATTGAAGGTCAACACCGTATTAATCAAGGCTTTCGTGCGGAAATTATTTGTCTCTCGACCAATGCTCATCTGGCTTTAAAGCAGTTTATAGGCGGCCGAGTGGCTGTCGATCAAGTGACAGATTTGGGACAACTCAGTCGCCTGACTGGTGTGATTACTGGGGCTAGCCAAGGTCAAAGTGATGGTGCACTGACCGTTTATAAACTGGTGATTGAGGATGCGACAGCACTCTGGCATAAGCGTCGTAACAGCCGTGTCTTTATGAATAAATCGGTACGGGAGATGACCGAGATTATTTTTAGTGAATGGCAGAAAAAAAGTGCGTTGTTTGCTGCCAGTTTAAGCTTGAACTTAGAGGGGCTGGCACGTACTTATGATGTACGTCCATTCACCATGCAGGCGAATGAAAGTGATTATGCATTTTTAACTCGCCTTTGGCGCAGTGAAGGGATCAATTGGTTAATTGATGAAGCTGAGTTATTTGTCGCATTTTCGGCTGCACCAATGCAAGCACAGCGGCTGCGTTTAATTGATACCAATCAGGCTTATAGTGCTTTAGAGCGGAAAAAAATTCGCTTTCATCGGAGTCATGCCACGGAACGTTTAGACACGATCACCAGTTTTGTGGCAGAACGTTTTTTACAATCGACCACGATTCAAACGCAGCGTTGGCAAGCTCAATATTTGGCACAAGACCAAAGTAATCCGCTCTTAAGCACCCATGCACAGAGTGAGCAACAGCATAATGAAACCTTAAGTTTAGAGCAGGCTTGGACCGTAAGTTCGGCTTGGACAACTGATCTTAAAGGTGCAGATCAGGCGACCACTTCAAATACACAGCAATTGGATCAGTTGAATCGGCAACTCAATCAATATCAGGAATTACAAGCCAAATATTTTACCGCCAGCAGTAGCGTAAGGGATGCACAAGTTGGGTATTGGTTTGAATTAGAAAATCATCCTGAAATCGATCAACATCAAACGACAGATCGTGAATTTCTCATATTGGGCAAAGCATTTTATAACCAGAATAATTTACCCAAAGATATTTTGGTTCAATTAGAAAAGTTACTTGCGGCGAGCCGTTGGCAACCTTTAGGGGATGAACGGCAGGCCAATGACCTATATGTGGTCCGTCGGCAAATTTCCGTGGTGCCTGAATATGATCCTTTATTACACCGGCCACCTGCGTTTCCACAGCGGGCTAAAGTGGTCGGTCCAGAAGGTGAAAGTATTTATGTCGATGCTTGGGGGCGTATCAAAGTTCGGTTTACGTTCACCCGCAGTGATGACCACAGTCATGATGGTGGAGCAGGGAGTAATGATAATGACAGTGACTCGGCTTGGGTCGATGTACTGACTCCATGGGCGGGTGAAGGTTATGGGGCACGTTTCCATCCTCGTATTGGTGAGATCGTGGTCATCGACTTTTTTGAGGGTGATGTGGATCGTCCCTTTGTAGTAGGACGAATACATGAGGCTGAGCGATCTCAGACCATGTTTGACCTCAAAGGTCAGCTTCCTGAAACCAAAAAACTCAGTGGTATCCGCTCACAAGAAGTTGCGGGAGCAGGCTTTAACCAACTGCGCTTTGATGACACGACAGGGCAGATCAGTACCCAATTACAAAGTAGTCATGCAGCGACACAGCTGAATTTAGGTAATCTCAGCCATCCTAAAGAACAAGACAGTAGCCATGGCCGTGGTGAGGGTTTTGAGCTGCGAACGGATGCTTGGGGAGCAATGCGTGCAGGTAAAGGTTTACTCATTAGTACCTATGCGCAGGATAAAGCAGTTGCCGATCATCTTGCTGCTGAAGCTCAGTCTCTTTTAAATCAAGGGCATCAGAGCATGAATATGCTGAGCGGTTTAGCCGTAAAGCAACAGACCGATGCATTAAATGTGATTAATCGTTTGCCGAAGTTAATAAACTCTTTAGAAATCAAAAGTACTACTGAAGGTGTCAAAGCGACTTTAAATTTGTTCAAGGAGGAGCTAAGTCGAGACCCATTGGCAGCGTTAAAAAACTGCAAAAGTTTTGTCAAAGAAATCGGCTCAATCGCACATGATATCAAAAGTACAGTAAAAGAATTTAAAGCATTTTTTAATGATGCCGAAGATGCCTTTGATAACTTAAAGTCTGTCATAGATCATATTGAAGAAAATGGTAAGGATGTGATTCAAGGGCGGGTTGCAAGTCTGAAAAGTAACCTAAAAGAGGATCCATTAAAAGCATTAAAAGATGTGGGTAAATTGATCGAAGACATCAAATTTAACCCTGATGATTTATTGAATAATGGTGGTTTTGGTTTGCCACCAGCGATGACACCCATAAAAGCATTAGAAAAAGTACAAGGCTTTATAGAAGGCTATGCGCAAGGTTTAGAAAAATCCAATACAGCGGCAAAACAAGAACAAGGCAAATTATTCCGCCAAGCGTTGATGTTGCTTGCATCACCTAATGGTATTGCACTCACCACACCGGAAGATATTGTTTTACAAGCCTCGCAGGATATTGCAGAAAGTGCACAAGGTTCGATTAATTTCAGTGCTCAAAAGAATATTGTCGGGCATGCACAAGACAAAATCAGTTTGTTTGCGGCTCAAAAGGGCCTGAGTGCTTATGCCGCAAAAGGGAAAGTTGAATTACAAGCCCAAGATGATGCTATTGAAGCAATTGCACGAAAGGTGATTAAGCTCATTTCAACGGAAGATAAAATTGAAATTACAAGTCCTAAAGAAATCGTGCTGACCGCAGGGGGCTCGCAACTGAAAATTAATGGCAGCGGAATATTTACCACGACAGGCGGCAAGTTTGAGAGTAAGGCGGGGCAGCATAGTTTTGTGGGAGGAGCGACTGTAAATGCACAGTTGCCGAAGCTGCCTGGTAATGGTGTCTATAGTAATAAATTAGATTTATATAATTTATTTATTGGCGAAAATTTTCAAAAAATTGAATATCAATATTTAGATAGTAAAACAAATACATATGTAACTGGAAATCTTGATGATGATGGTCAAACACAAGATCATTTTTCAGATGAACAAAAAGAATTTGATATTTTAGTTGGTTATGAAACACCTGAATGGCTTAGTGAAGATGATTTAAATTTTGACTATGTAGAAGAAAAAGATATATAAAAAATCAGGAAAGTATTTTTATGAAAGGCAATGTAGAGTTTCAATTTTTAGACTTATTATTCAATCCTATATCTAACTTAGAATATAAGGTTGAAGATTTAAAAAATAAAGTAATTGCTGCTGGAGTGAGTGGTAAGGATGGAAAGACAGTCATAATTAGTAAAAATTTAGGTTATATATTAAGAGTTTCTGTAAAAAAGACAAATGGTGAATATAAATATGTTGGCTTATATTGTGTTTATAAAGTTAATGATTTGAAAATTTTCAGAAGTCCAAAAGTATTAATAAAAAAATTAAAAAAAATTGAAAATAAAAAACAAGAAGGGAAATCGCAACCATTTACATATACTGTTAAAGAAAATGATAAATTATTTGATATAGCAAAAAATTATAATACAACTGTTGCATTATTATGTGGTTTAAATAAAATTAAAGATGCAAATAAAATATATAAAGGTCAAAAAATACAAGTTCATCCAAATTATAAGGCTACTGGTGAGAAAAATGAAAAATCTATCACTAAAAATAATGAAATTTCATTAAATTCATATGTTTATGAAGTTAAAAGAGGGGATACTTTAAGTGGAATAGCTGTTAAAACAGGCCTATCAATAGGTGAATTAAAAAATTTAAATAATATAGTTAATATAAATCAGATATATGTTGGTCAAATTTTAAAGTTGAACCATAATACACCTTCGACACCTTCGACACCTTCGACACCTTCGACACCTTCGACACCTTCGACACCTTCGACACCTTCGACACCTTCGACACCTTCGACACCTTCGACACCTTCGACACCTTCGACACCTTCGACACCTTCAAGAGAGAAAATTGAAATAAAACAAGAGCATGAGTTGGATTCGGGGAAGCCTAAAATCAAAGTCGATAACCAACAGATTCGATGTATGTGTAGGGATTATGATCTTATTTGGGGTGCGAAAGTAACATGTGAATTTAGGAAGAAAGTTGTAGAAATTTGTGAGAAATTATGGCCAAGAAACCCACTAAAAATGGCCAATAATTTAATGGCGGTATTTGCTTGGGAATCAGGGGGTACATTTAAAGCTGATGTTCCTAATAGAAAAAATTCAGGAGCTACGGGTTTAATCCAGTTTATGCCTGATACAGCTAAGGAATTGCTAAATACAGAAGTAACTATAGAGATTGTGAAAAATTACTATAATTCTCAAGATAAAAATTTACAAAATTTAAAAAGAGTTAAAGAGTTTGCTCAAATGAGCGAGGTACAGCAATTAGAATATGTAGAAAAATATTTTAAAAAATTAGAAAACAAAGATTTAGAATTTGTAGATTTTTATTTGCAAGTACTTTTTCCAGCGTCAAGTGGAGTACGTGAACACGTTGTATTTGCGGATGATAAAAATAAACTATCTGATAAAAATGATAAACACGCTAGCCTAAGAGTTAATAAGTACAATGGAAATAGCGGTTTAGATATAAATGGTGATGGAAAAATATATAAAGCTGAGATTGCAGAAAAAACTAAATATTTTCTTGAGGATGGAGCTATTTCTGCAAATAAAGATTTAATTGATAGATGTTGTTTAGAAGAAGGAAAAACAGTCACGCCATATCAAAATGCAACACATACTGCTAATAAAGAAAAAAATAAGAAAATAATTGTAATTGATCCTGGGCATGGAATTGTTGGTAATCAAAAAGTAAAAGCGAATGGAGGGACACAAATCAGATTGCTAAAGTTGAAAAAAAGCTTCGGAAATAAAAATTTTATTGTTGGTCAAAATTACTCTTGGAAAGACTTATCAGATGAAGTTATTAATAAAGCTGATGAATATTTCGAGTTTATAGATGTTAAAGATCCACGCAGTCCTACAGAATTTGAATATGTATATGACAGAGCTTTAGAATTAAAAGAATTATTTGAAAATGATGGTCATATTGTCTATCTAACAAGGGATAAAAAGGAAACGATTGATTATACAGATATACCTAGTATTTCTTCATGTAAAAATTTTAAAATAACAACTACCTCACCATTGACCTACAGGAAATTAATTTCAAATTCCGCTAAAGCAGATTATTTTATTTCATTACATTGTGATGGTATTGAGAATTTGAAAGGTAATTATGCTGTAATGTGTTATTTTGATGATAATGATAAAAAATTAGCTGAAAAAATTGCAAAAAACTATTCTCAAGTTGCAGGTAAAGTTGAAAAAAGAATAGATTTAACCGTTTTGGGTAATGGTGGGAAAAATGATGCTAAATATAAAGTTTTAGTTGAATTTGGTTTTATGACAACTCCAAAAATTGCAAAAAAACTAGTAAATAATTCAAAAATTATTGTTAATGATTTATATAAGTCTTTGAGAGAGCATATTAATGAAAATTAAGCTTCTATTGTTTTTTACAAATCTAATTGTGTTAGGTAATGTTTATGCTTTGCCTGATAATTTTTATAAAAAAGAAAGTAGTAAGAGATTTGTTAAATCGATACATCATGATTATTTTTCAATTGAGAAATTTGATGGAGATTTAGTAAGAGTTTATGAAAAAAAAGACATTAAGAGTAATATGTTGATTGCTAAATATGAGGCTGTTTTTATTAATCCTATTGATGGGAATACTTCATATAATAATTTTTATCAAATTAATAAAAATTATGATTATAAAGGTGGGAAAATAGTTTCAGTTAACTATGAAATTGGGAAGATGGAAAGCTGTTTCGTTAAATGTGGAAATGAGGTCTATTATAATGAAGGTAAGATAATTAAAATAAATAAATATCCAGCCTGTTTAAGTTTATTTGATATAGATAATAGGGTGCTAAAGTTTAATGATGAATATGTCAAGAAAAATTGTATTTAAAACAATATTCTTTGAAAAAAAAGCCGACTTTCGTCGGCTTTTTAAAATCAGTCTTCCAAAACTTCTTCTAATAACTCTTCACTCGGCGCAAAGTAATACGCTCCGTCCATTGGCGTTACAAAATGTAGTAAGCGGTCGTGAATACCGTCACCGCTCGTACCGAACATGCGAACCAGCATGCTGTCGATAATGTTGAGGTCATGGGTATAAGCAATAAAAAACAAACCTTGGTCACCGCGGCCATCGCCATAAGGCAATGAATGACGCAAAATTGCGAGTTCTTCACCTTCATCATCTTCAACAACTGTACGTGATACATGTGAGTTTTCAGGTTGTTCGTTTTCATCTAACTCAATCGATTCAAGTTTGGTACGCCCAATCACATGCTCTTGTGCATCAACTTTGAGCTTTTTCCACTTATCTAAATTGTGTGCATAACGCTGTGCAAAGACAAAAGAACCATCAGCAAAAATACCCGCATCTTCTGCTAATAATGCTGTTTCAGCACGGTCATCTGGAAATTGAGGGTTTTCAGTACCATCAATAAAGCCAGTTAAGTCACGGCCATCGAAATTACGGAAGCAAACACGCTCATCTAAAACCTCCACTTTATCTTGAATGCCATCAAAGAAAGTTTGGCTTAAAGCAAAGCAAATATCTGTACGCTGTGCCGCAATGTGAATCAGCACATCTGCTGGCACTACAGGCATGTTAAATGAACCTTGAATTGGATCAAGTTGTTTAAAGCCTGCCGGAGCTTGACTGTAAAGTTGCGCCCAAAGTTGTGGTCCAAAAGCCACAGCCGTTTTAATCTGTGCATTAGGATGTTGGGTAATCAGACGATCACGAGTATTAAATAAGTCTTCAAGTTGTTCTTTTAATTCGCTAATCGTTAACTCTTTTAAACGTAAAACAATAAAACGAGCATGATCTGAGGGTAATGGCAAAATTACAGATTGAGCAGACATTCATGGCTCCTAAAAATTATAATTTCTGAGTGGCTGTGTATATTGTGCCTTAAGCAGCGCTGAGAGTGTAGCCTTCATTTAGCCTTTTAGCGTGCATTATTGTCATGAAAATAGAGTAAATGTCATATAATACAGACCCATTTCAAACTTGAGCTAATGATGTCCTATCAAATCTGGATTGCATACATGTTGGCATGTTGGGTAATTAGTGTTTCCCCAGGTGCAGGTGCAATTGCGTCTATGTCGAGTGGTTTGAATTATGGGTTTAAGCATGGGTATTGGAATGCAATCGGCCTGCAATTGGCACTTTTGGTTCAGATCGCCATTGTTGCAGCTGGGGCAGGGGTCTTATTTGCGACGACACCATGGGCTTTTCTAATCGTGAAATGGTTTGGTGTGGGCTATTTATTATATTTGGCTTATTTACAGTGGATAGCGCCAACTGAGTCAATTGAAATCCAACAAGATTTACCCAATAAATCACGTTCAAAATTAGTTTTACATGGCTTTTTGGTCAATATGAGCAACCCTAAAGCGATTGTATTTTTGTTGGCAGTTTTGCCGCAGTTTTTAGATTTATCCAAACCCCAATGGATTCAATATGTCATCATGGCTGCAACGATGATTAGCATCGATCTGATTATCATGGCGGGGTATACCGGTCTCGCTGCAAAAGTACTGCGATTATTAAAATCACCCAAACAACAAAAATATTTGAATCGTACCTTTGCAGTTCTATTTGCTTGTGCGGCGAGTTTATTGAGTTTGGTGCATCAATAAATCCAGTTAGATGATTCTGAGCATCGTATTTGACGTGCAAAAAAAAGCCATGCAGTTGCATGGCTTTTTTATTTTGATATGTCGCGAATTGAGCAATGAACGTTGCTACTCAAGCCACTTTCTTAAATTTTTGTAGAATAAAAATCAGGGCAAAGAGCAGCGCCATAGTTAATACAATGGTCAGTCCTGTAGAGGTGTTTAAACCAGCACTTGACCATAAACCTACAGTTACACCGACTTGGGCAATGATGAAAGACCACAGTACCATTTGCTTCGGGGAATTTGCCAATAAACGAGCGGTTAATGCAGGAATCACTAACAATGCACCCATCAGCAATGAGCCGACAGCACGTAAAGCTAATACGGTAAATAATGCCAGTAATAACATAAAAATCAGACGTTGCCATTTAGCGCTGACACCTTCACTGACCGCAATATCGGGGTCAATGGCAATCTGAATCTGCGATTGCCAACTTTTATACAGCACGGTCAGTGCCACAATGATCACCATTGCAAAGACAGGCAAATCTGACCAAGAAATGGTGAGTAAATCACCAAATAAATAGCTGAGTAATTCAGGTCTTAAGCTGGGCAAATGTTGTATGAAGAGTAAGCCAGAGCACAGGAGTGTTGCTGAACATAGCGCGAGCAAAGCGTCATTGGGCAAGCGAGGGTCGTGTAACACCCATAAGATTGCAACCAATAAGAGCGCAATCAATGTAACGCCTGTCCAAAGTGGTAGACTCATTGCACCGGCAATGGCGACACCGAGTAAAGTGCCATGCGCCATGGTGTCTGCAAAAAAAGACATGCGACGCCAAAGCATCAAGCAGCCGAGGGGTGCAGTCAGGAACACCAGCAAAGTGCCCATGATCCAGGCTGGCAAAAGGAGTTGTAGCCATTCCATCATGGATTATGCTTCCGGTTCAGGGTGAATATGGGGACGAGAGTCATGCTGGCAAGGCGTTGCACTATCGCCATGCGCACAGTGATCGTGATGGTGTTGATAGAACACACGATTTGTTCCAAAGATCGCTTGATATTCAGGATGTTGCTGCACATTTTCAGGCAAGCCACTGCAACAAATATGTTTGTTCAGGCAAACCACACGGTGCGTGCCTTGCATGACCCACTGTAAGTCATGAGAAACCATCAAAACTGCACAGCCATATTTTTCAGGCAAGCTACGCACGTAGTCATACAGTTCCGCTTCAGACTGGATATCCAGACCTTGCATGGGTTCATCTAGAACCAATACATTCGGTTGGCGCAATAAAGCCCGTGCAATCAATACACGTTGACGTTCGCCGCCTGACAATTGCTGAACTTTAGATTGTTGTAACTTGGCAATGCCTGTATCACGAATAATTTCTTGCTTGATATTGGCATCACATTTTTCTAGGGCCAATAAATCACACACACGTAGCGGTAAGCTGTGTGATGGATTAAATTTTTGTGGCACATATGAAAATTTTAATTTTTGTGTGCTGATCACTTTGCCAGATACAGGTTTTACAATACCCAACAACACTTTGATTAGCGTGGATTTGCCTGCACCATTGGGACCGATTAAGGTGACAATTTCTTTTTCGTGTAAGGCGAAATCTACATTTTTTAAAATGTCACGTTCATCGATTCGGACATGAACATGCTCTAAAGCCACAATGGGCTTCACATTTAGTGTTTGCTGCGACACTGCTGACAGATCCCTGAAATTTCAATAATACTGTGATGTGCAGTAAAGCCATCGGATGCAGATAATTCATCAAGTTGCGCCATCAAGCCTTGAGCAGATGCTTCTTTGACTATTTTACAGTCTGTGCAAATCAGAAATGCTGCTTGATGTCCTTCGCGCGGATGGCAACACGGGATGTACGCATTAATCGAAGTCAGACGGTGAATCAAACCTTTTTCAAGCAGAAAATCCAGCGTACGGTACACTGTCGGTGGCGCTGCAGGTCGGTCAGACTCACTTTTGATTTTAGCCAAAAGGTCATAAGCGCCCATTGGCCCCGTTGCATTTAAGATCAGTTCCAATACTTCTTTACGCAAGGGCGTAAGTCGAGCACCCGTCGCACTACAGAGACTTTCAGCTTCAGCAAGGCGCTGTTCGACATTATGATGATCGTGTACACCATGCAAAGCATTATGATGTTCGTGTGAACATGCGCTCATAGCCAACCTCGAGTACGAAACTGTATAAAGAAAAAGACTTTAAATCTTAACATGAAGCGTAAGGACTTACGAACAGACGTAGGTTTTTTTACGATTTTGTTATATTATAACACTATTCATTTTATGGTGCTCTCTCCCCATGTCCCGTGTATTTCTTTTTTGTAGTTTGGCTTTATTCAGTGTGATGAGCTGGGCGCAAGGTCTCGTTGTTTCTACACAACCGATTTATTTAATCGCGAAGGATGTACTTAAGGGCGTAGAGCAGCCCAAACTACTGCTTGACCATCAATCTGGACATGATGTTAGCTTGACGCCTGCACACCGTAAAACCGTGCAAGATGCCAATCTCGTTTTATGGCTAGGCCAAGCGCATGAAGCGCCATTGGCAAAAATGTTGGGTGAAAGTGGTAAAAGTATCGCTATTTTAGACTCAGGCATTATCAGTGCTTTGCCATTACGGGATGTTCGTGGCAATGCATTAAAAGGCACAATCGATACACATGTCTGGCTTGAACCAAACAATGCGGTTCGAATCGGCTTTTTTATTGCTGCTTTACGTTCACAACAGTTTCCAGAACATCGTGAAAAATATTGGGCTAATGCGCGTGCATTTGCGCAGAAACTCTTGATCACAGCCCAAAAAACAGATGTGTCGAGCCGTGCTCAGCCTTACTGGTCTTACCACGATGCCTACCAATATCTTGAGCGCTCACTGAATTTGAAATTTACCGGTGCGTTAACAGATGATCCACATGTCGCGCCGACATTGGCACAAATCAAATACTTGAAAGACCACCGCGTGCAGCCAAAAATATGCTTACTTGCAGAAGCACATGCCAGCCAAAATCAGTATCAAAAGCTCGGTGGCATTGTCTTTCAGCCGGTGGACGAAACCATGAGTGGCGCAGGGGATTTTGTAACAGCATGGAAGATGTTGGCTGATAAAACCCTGAAATGCACACTAAATGCGCGAAAGTAATGTAAAAAACAAACAACTATTGATTAGTTTGGAAGCAGTTTACCAATTTAAAAAAACACGACTAAGGTCGGGAAAAGATTGCAAGTTAAGGGGTGTAACTCTATAATGCCTGCGATTAAAAATAATCATCAGTTAAACTTGTCAAGCAGAATTGCTGTGAGTGAACAAAAATGAGTCGAACTAGTCGCATGATTGATCGACGATTAGCGAAAGCTTTAGTCATCTTACAAGCAGTAATGATTCCTGTTTCAGCCCTGATTGGTTGGGTCCTTAAAGACACAATCACAGCATATAGTGCAGCTTTGGGTGCGTTGGTATGCTGGCTAGCAAGTAGCTACTTTTCATGGCAGTCGTTTCGTGCGGCTGGTGCCCGTGCCTCTAAACAGGTGCTGTCAAACATGTATCGTGGCTTAATGGGCAAGTTTGCAATCGTGATTGTTGGATTCATTTTGATTTTGATCAATGTCAAACCGTTGTCAGCGGTGGCATTGTTTTGTGGTTTTATGCTCGTACAAAGTATGTCGTGGGTCGCTCCTTTTTGGGCAACACGCTTAAAAAAACGAGTATAAGCACAACAGAAAATTGAAAAGTTTTTTGGAGAGTAACGAGATATCAGGCAGCACGCGATATTCGTTTTCTCTATTAGTTTTGACATTGACCAGGTGTGATTTATGGCTGCTGAAGAACATGCCCTTACTTCGACCGAGTACATTCAGCATCACTTGACTAACATGACCTATGGCAAAATGCCAGATGGTACTTGGAAGTTAGCTGAGACTGCTAAAGAAGCTCAAGAGATGGGGTTCACTGCTATTCACTTGGATTCAATGGGTTGGTCTATCGGCCTTGGTATTGTTTTCTGTTTGTTGTTCTGGGTTGTAGCGAAAGCTGCAAACTCTGGTGTTCCGACCAAGTTCCAGTCTGCAATCGAAATGATTATCGAGTTCGTTGACTCAAGTGTCCGTGACACTTTCCATGGCAAATCGCGCTTAATCGCGCCGTTAGCGTTGACCATCTTTGTGTGGATTTTCCTCATGAACTTGATGGACTTGATCCCTGTTGACTGGATTCCTTATACAGCTCAATTGATCGGTGCTAACGTGTTTGGTATGGATCCTCACCACGTTTACTTCAAAATCGTTCCATCTACTGATCCTAACATTACCCTTGGTATGGCATTGTCAGTGTTTGCGTTAACTATTTTCTATAGTATCCGTGAGAAAGGTCTTGTCGGATTCGGTGCAGAATTTGCACTTAACCCATTTAACCCAAGTAACCCAGTTTTAAAAGCATTACTTATTCCAGTAAACATTATTCTTGAATTAGTAACTTTTATTGCACGTCCAATCTCATTGGCTCTACGACTGTTCGGTAACATGTATGCGGGTGAGTTGATCTTCATCTTGATCGCATTATTGCCGTTCTGGATCCAGTGGGCGTTGTCTGTGCCTTGGGCGATCTTCCATATTCTTGTTATTACGTTACAAGCATTCATTTTCATGATGTTGACTATCGTATATATGAGTATGGCTAGCGAAAAGCATTAATGGTATTGCTCAACTGTCAAAGGGTGGTTGGGCACACAATTTTTTAACTTAATTTGGTATAAACCTAACCTCTGAGGAATTATCATGGAACTCACTTTAGGTCTAGTTGCAATTGCATCTGCTATCTTGATCGCTTTTGGTGCTTTAGGTACTGCGATTGGTTTTGGTCTTCTAGGCGGCCGTTTCTTAGAAGCTGTTGCTCGTCAACCAGAATTGGCTCCACAACTTCAAACTCGTATGTTCTTAATCGCGGGTCTTCTTGATGCTGTGCCTATGATCGGTGTTGGTATTGGCTTGTTCTTCATCTTCGCTAATCCATTTGTAGGTTAATCAGCTTAATTCCTAAATTAAACTATTGAGGAATAGCAATGAATATCAACCTCACATTGATTGGCCAAGCGATTGCTTTTGCGATTTTTGTCGCATTCTGCATGAAATTTGTTTGGCCACCACTAATCAATGCGATTAGTGAGCGTCAGCGTAAAATCGCTGATGGCTTAAACGCTGCTGAAAAAGCGAAAGCTGACCTTGCGGATGCGCAAGCACAAGTGAAAGCTGAATTAGATGCGGCTAAAGCACAAGCGGCTCAATTGATCGAACAAGCGAACCGTCGTGGTGCGCAATTGGTAGAAGAAGCGCGTACTCAAGCTGCGGCTGAAGGTGAGCGTATTCGTCAACAAGCTAAAGAAGCTGTTGATACTGAAATCAATGCTGCTCGCGAAGAATTACGTCAACAAGTTGCTGCTCTTGCAGTTACTGGCGCAGAAAAAATTCTGAACCAGCAAGTTGACGCAGAAGCTCACAATGCCATGCTGACTCAGCTGGCTGCTAAACTTTAAGAGAGGCGGATTATGGCTGAACTCTTGACGTTGGCACGCCCATACGCTAAAGCAGCATTTGCTTACGCTTCTGAGCAAAATGCAACTGACGCTTGGTCAAATGCATTAAACTTGCTCAGTGCTGCGGTGCAAGACGAAGCATTTTCAGCTTATCTAAATCGCCCTGAGCTTACTCCTGCTGAGCAGGTAAGTGTTTTCGCAAAAGTTTTAGGTGAAGACCAGACTGCAGCAGTGTCAAACTTTTTGACATTGCTTGCTGATAATGACCGTCTGGCACTTCTTCCTGAAATTTCAGAAGAATACGAACAGCTCAAATCACAGAATAACAATACTGTGGATGTAGTGATTGAATCTGCATTCCCATTGACTTCTGTACAAGAACAATTACTTGCGCATGCATTAGAGAAAAAATTCGAAGCTGCCGTAAATGTTTCAGTAGAAGTTAACCCAGCGTTAATCGCGGGTGTAGTTATTCGTGCAGGCGACCAAGTGATAGATGATTCTGCGCTTAACAAGCTTGAAAAAATGCGGACTCGTCTTCTTGCTTAACAGCTTGAAGACTGAACTTTAAAAAGATTGAGGTATAGCGCAATGCAACAACTGAATCCATCCGAGATCAGTGCGCTCATTAAACAGCGTATCGGCGATCTGGACACCAGCGCGACCGCTAAGAACGAAGGGACCATTGTTATGGTTTCCGACGGTATTGTGCGCATTCACGGCCTTGCTGATGCAATGTACGGTGAAATGATCGAATTCGACGGCGGCTTATTTGGTATGGCACTGAACCTAGAACAGGATTCAGTGGGTGCCGTTGTCTTAGGTAACTACTTAAGCCTTCAAGAAGGTCAAAAAGCTCGTTGCACAGGTCGTGTATTAGAAGTTCCGGTTGGTCCAGAACTTTTAGGCCGTGTAGTAGATGCTTTGGGTAACCCAATTGATGGTAAAGGCCCTATTGACGCAAAACTTACTGATGCTGTTGAAAAAGTAGCACCAGGCGTAATTTGGCGTCAATCAGTGGATCAACCTGTACAAACTGGTTATAAATCAGTAGATACAATGATCCCTGTTGGTCGTGGTCAACGTGAGTTGATCATCGGTGACCGTCAAACTGGTAAAACAGCTATGGCGATCGATGCGATCATCGCTCAGAAAAACTCTGGCATTAAATGTATCTACGTAGCAATTGGTCAAAAACAATCGACTATCGCTAACGTTGTGCGCAAGCTAGAAGAAACTGGCGCTATGGCGTACACAACTGTTGTAGCAGCTGCTGCAGCTGATCCTGCAGCGATGCAGTATCTTGCTCCGTATGCTGGTTGTACAATGGGTGAGTACTTCCGTGACCGCGGTGAAGACGCGCTTATCATTTATGATGACTTGTCTAAACAAGCTGTTGCTTACCGTCAAATTTCATTGCTTCTACGTCGTCCACCAGGTCGTGAAGCATATCCTGGTGACGTATTCTATCTACACTCACGTTTACTTGAACGTGCTTCACGTGTATCTGCTGACTACGTTGAGAAATTCACTAACGGTGAAGTTAAAGGCCAAACTGGTTCATTAACTGCATTACCGATTATTGAAACTCAAGCCGGTGACGTATCTGCATTCGTACCTACAAACGTAATTTCGATTACTGACGGTCAGATCTTCTTAGAAACATCATTATTCAACGCAGGTATTCGTCCTGCTGTGAACGCGGGTATCTCTGTATCACGTGTTGGTGGTTCTGCTCAGACTAAGATCATCAAAAAATTGTCAGGTGGTATCCGTACCGCTCTTGCGCAATACCGTGAATTAGCTGCGTTTGCTCAGTTCGCTTCTGACCTTGACGAAGCAACTCGTAAACAGCTTGAACATGGTCAACGTGTAACTGAGCTTATGAAGCAAAAACAATATGCTCCATACTCAATTGCTGACCAAGCTGTTTCAATTTATGCATCTAACGAAGGCTATATGGCTGACGTAGAAGTGAAGAAAATCGTTGCATTTGATGCTGCGTTGATCTCTTACTTCCGTTCAGAACATGCTGCGTTAATGCAAAAAATTGACGAGACTGGTGCTTACGATAAAGAAATCGAAGCAGCAATCAAAGCAGGTATTGAAAGCTTTAAAGCGACTCAAACTTACTAAGATTCAACGATGTTGAATCTGGTTCTGGTTTGGTTCACGGATCAACCTTCGAAAGCTCGAAAGGGCTTTCGAATACTAGGTTAAGCGTATGGCAAATTTAAAAGAAATTCGCGCCAAAGTAGCTAGTATCAAAAGCACGCAGAAAATTACTCGCGCGATGCAGATGGTAGCAGCTTCTAAGATGCGTCGTGCGCAAGAGCGCATGGCTCAAGGCCGTCCGTATGCCGAAAATATGCACCGTGTAATTGCTCATTTGGTACAAGCGAACCCTGAATACAAACACCGTTATATGGTTGAACGTCCTGTAAAGCGCGTTGGCTATATCATTGTTTCTTCAGATCGCGGCCTTGCTGGTGGTTTGAACATTAACTTGTTCAAAAAAGTGGTCAAACACGTACAACAGCAACAAGAGCAGTCAATTGAAGTTCAATTTGCTTTAATTGGTCAAAAAGCGGTTTCGTTTTTTAAAAACTACGGCGGTAAAGTTCTTGGTGCAACTACAAACGTAGGTGATGCTCCGAGTCTTGAACAGTTAACTGGTTCTGTACAGGTGATGTTAGACGCGTTTGATAAAGGCGAGTTAGATCGTATTTATCTAGTGTCAAACGGCTTTGTCAACGCCATGACTCAAAACCAAAAAATCGAACAGCTTGTTCCTTTAGCAGCTGCTGAGGAAAGCGAAGGCCTAAATCGTCAATACGGTTGGGACTATATCTATGAACCAGAAGCTGAAGAGCTTCTAAATGGTTTATTGGTTCGTTACATTGAGTCTATGGTTTATCAAGGTGTGATTGAAAACATCGCATGTGAACAGTCTGCTCGTATGGTTGCAATGAAAGCTGCAACTGATAACGCGGGTGAATTGATCAAGAGCCTACAACTTATTTATAACAAGCTGCGTCAAGCCGCGATTACTCAGGAAATCTCTGAGATCGTTGGTGGTGCCGCTGCCGTTTAACATTATTAGTTTGAATTGAGGAGACAGCAATGAGTAGCGGTCGTATCATTCAGATCATCGGCGCGGTTATCGACGTCGAGTTTGAACGTAACAGCGTTCCTAAGATCTATGACGCTCTCCATGTTGATGGTACTGAAACTACATTAGAAGTTCAGCAGCAACTTGGTGATGGCGTAGTTCGTACTATTGCAATGGGTTCTACTGAAGGCCTTAAGCGTGGTCTTACTGTAACTAACACTGGCGCGCCTATCTCTGTACCTGTAGGTACTGCATGTTTAGGTCGTATCATGGACGTTCTTGGTCGCCCTATCGACGAAGCTGGTCCTGTTGGTACTGAAGCTCGTTTACCAATTCACCGTCAAGCGCCTTCTTACGCAGAACAAGCGGCTTCTACTGACCTTTTAGAAACTGGTATTAAAGTCATTGACTTACTTTGCCCGTTCGCTAAAGGTGGTAAAGTTGGTCTGTTCGGTGGTGCCGGTGTTGGTAAAACTGTAAACATGATGGAGTTGATCAACAACATCGCGAAAGCTCACTCAGGTTTATCTGTGTTTGCTGGTGTTGGTGAACGTACTCGTGAAGGTAATGACTTCTATCACGAAATGAAAGACTCAAACGTTCTAGACAAAGTAGCAATGGTCTACGGTCAGATGAATGAGCCACCAGGTAACCGTTTACGTGTAGCGTTGACTGGTTTGACTATGGCTGAGTACTTCCGTGACGAAAAAGACGAAAACGGTAAAGGCCGTGACGTTCTATTGTTCGTCGACAACATCTATCGTTATACACTAGCGGGTACTGAAGTATCAGCACTTCTAGGTCGTATGCCATCTGCAGTAGGTTACCAACCGACTCTTGCAGAAGAGATGGGTGTTCTTCAAGAACGTATTACGTCTACTAAGTCTGGTTCTATTACGTCAATCCAAGCGGTATACGTACCTGCCGATGACTTAACAGATCCATCGCCTGCGACAACCTTCGCTCACTTGGACGCGACTGTTGTATTGAGCCGTGACATCGCATCTTCTGGTATTTACCCAGCGATCGATCCACTTGACTCTACTTCACGTCAGTTAGATCCACTTGTAGTGGGTACTGAGCATTACGAAATCGCTCGTTCAGTTCAAAACGTTCTTCAACGTTACAAAGAATTGAAAGACATTATCGCAATTCTTGGTATGGACGAATTGGCAGAAGAAGATAAACTTACTGTATACCGTGCACGTAAGATCCAACGTTTCTTCTCTCAACCGTTCCACGTAGCTGAAGTGTTTACTGGTGCTCCTGGTAAACTTGTACCGCTTAAAGAAACAATTCGTGGCTTTAAAGGTCTTCTAGCTGGTGAATACGACCACATTCCAGAACAAGCGTTCTACATGGTTGGTGGTATTGATGAAGTTATTGCTAAAGCTGAGAAACTTTAATTAGTTCCCTAATTTAGGAGATTCTCATGGCGACTATGCAATGTGACGTTGTAAGTGTTAAAGAGTCTTTGTACTCTGGCGCTGTAACTATGCTAATTGCTAAAGGTGCTGGTGGTGAGTTGGGTATTATGCCTGGCCATGCCCCACTAGTAACTTTGCTCAAGCCGGGCGCAATCCGCGTTCTGCTTGAAAATGGTACAGAAGAATTAATCTATGTATCAGGTGGTGTACTTGAAGTTCAACCGCACGTTGTTACTGTACTTGCAGATACTGCAGTACGTGCTGACAACCTTGATGAAGCAGCAATTATTGAAGCTCGTAAACAAGCTGAACAATTGTTAGCAAATCAAAAGAGCGACTTGGACTCAGCTGCTGCTTTGGCTGCTCTTGCAGAAACTGCTGCTCAGTTGGAAACCATCCGCAAAATCAAAAACCGCGCTCAATAAGACGCAGTTTGAGATTGAAAGAGCCACCCGAAAGGGTGGTTTTTTTATGCCTGAATAATAAATAAATTTGACTATTTGATTAATTTTTAATTTTCATATGCTTAAAATATGTCAATGGAATTAATGATGTCTAATAAAATCTTTTTTACATTAGTATTATCTTTGGGATTTGTTGGGTGTGCATCCGTACCTAAAGCAGATCAAAATGCGTCAGCACTAGTCGAATAATTTAATTCCCCCACAAGAAGTCAATGCAGGAATTTACGTATATCGCTCAGCTTCTGTGAAAGGCCCTGCCTTAAAGAAAGATGTATGGGTAGATGGGGAATGTTTAGGTGAAACCTCTCGTGGAGTATTTTTTTATAAGGAAGTATTTGGTAATCAAAAACATACAATTTCGACTGAATCAGAATTTTCACCTAACGATTTGGATATTGAAACTGCGGCAGGTAAACAATATTTTGTTCAGCAATTTATTAAAATGGGCGCATTTGTAGGTGGGGCAAATTTAAAACTGGTTGATGAGCAAACAGGAAAAAAGGCCATTAGCGAATATGCATTTGCACAAGGCGGTAATTGCAGCAAAGCCACCATCGTATTGAAATAAAGGTTCATATGTAGATAAGAAGCTACTCGAAAGGGTAGTTTTTTATCCCTAAATTAGTTGAAATTGATCAATCTAAAGTTGAATATATTTTATTCAATACAATCTTTATGGTGATTAAATTCAATCAGCTAGCATTGCACCATGAACCTTATCGCCTATGAGCCGCATTTTTGGGAACTTTATCAAGACTTTGATCAATATTATTTGAGCATTGCGGTTGATCTCAGTTCTGTCGTGTCATGTTGGGATGTTGAACTCACCCATGAAGAAGTCCAGCAATATGAACACCGTGGGCGTGTGAGTATTCAAGAACTGGCAAAATCGATGGTCGCTGCTGCCTATAAAGGTGATTTTGCTTCATTAGAAAGTCGTTTAGTGAAACCATATGAGCGTCAGGCCATGCAATCGGCTTTTAAAAAATGGCAAGATAGCCAAAAAGCAGGTTAATGCTCGTTATTCATACATGGGTAAAATTGAAAATTCGCCGTGACTGATAATTTTAATTTTAAAAATTTGATCAAAGCCTTCATCCCGTGACGGAACTTGAAGCTTTCGATAGGTCGCATGCACGCCAACTTCTGGAATATGAGCTTTGCCTTCACGTAAACTGTTGCGCTTTAAGGTACTGTCCAAATCGGTTTCAAAATAATAAGCAATGACTTCAAACCCTGCATCTACTGCGCGTTTTATATAGCGAGTACGAGCTTCCCGATCTGGGTTGTTGGTATTGTCAATCACCATTTTGGTTTTGGATGCCAAACCTGCTTCAAAGATCATATTTTCCCGATGTCGGGTTTTCAACATATCCAAATTAATACGTAAATGGCTATGATATAAATTCAACATGTAAAAGGTGGATTTGCCAGAGGCTTGAACGCCTGTAAAAATAATCAGCTGCATAGCATTTGCAATGAAAGCACGGAATGAATAGTAGAGTATTAAATCAGCAACCCAGTTTTGCTACAATCTCTACAAAATAAATAAGAACAAGTTGCAAAGGTCCGTATGCACAAATTTTTCACCAGTTTATCACTGTGTCTTTGTTATAGTTTGCTCGTTGCATGTCAAAGCCAATACGTCACGACACCCAATCTTCCCACTGAAGCTGCACTTGTCGCTGAATCGGTTGATAATGGCATCAGTACGGAGCTTAAAATCCCATATATGACCGCCTTTCGAAATCTGCGACAAGCCTATAATCACTGTGTTGCGTTTACCGCGAACAATCGATACGTTTATACCGATAATCGTTTAGAAGAGCATTTGGAGCAGGGGACATTGATGGCACGAACTGAGCATGGGGCGTATTTGCATAAAATGTTGGTCGAAAGTTTAGATCCACAGACGACACGTATTACCTTATTTTTGCCGAAGCAATATACCTTTGCCCAAGCACGTTTTAAACAAGATGTTCAGCGCGCACTTGGACAAGATAAAAACTGTAATACCTTTGAATTTGCTCAATCCAACTAATTGAACTTTAAGACGCTTGTGAGTTTTCCTGCTCTGGGTGTTCTACACGTTTACCGCCTTCATAACTTGCAAATCGAGCTTGATCACGTTTGAAGACCGGTGCAGGCGTCGGCCAAGGCCAATCTCCAAAATGGGTTTCACGATAGCGTTTAAAAGCCGCATCGAGTTCTTCCGTGGTATTGAGCACAAATGGACCGCGCATCGCCACGGGTTCATTAATCGGTTCACCTTCTAACCACAGAATCCGTGCTTCTAATCCACCTGCTTTGAGATGGACGTTGGCATCTGATTGGAGTTCAATCAAATGCTTCATCTGAATGGTTTGACCTTCTATTTCTAATGTATTGCCTTGATAGAAATAAGCAAAACGGTTGGAGCTACTTGTTGTTGCGGGAATCACCAACTCTGCACCTGCTTGCATGGTGATTAAATAAATGTTGACCTTATTTTCTGCGGCAGCCGCCCATGAGTGTGGCGGTCGGGAAATAGCATCAGTGGATTTAAACTGCCCTGAAATCACGCGAATATCCGATTTTTTTCCTTCACTATCCGTTTCAAAGACGTGAGGAATCTCTTCACGCCAAAACATTTTATAGTCAGCATCATGGGTTTTCTGTTCAGCTGATGAATTAAACCAAATTTGGAAAAGTTCAAAAGGATTGGCTTTATCTTCATGCAGTAGGGGGAACATTTCACAGTGTTCAACGCCATTGCCTGTAGACAGCCATTGCACATCACCCGCAGCATAGCGTCCGCCATTGCCTAATGAGTCAAAGTGATCGACATAGCCTTGTTCAACCAAGGTAATGGTTTCAAAGCCAGTGTGTGGATGCTCTGGGAAACCTGGAACCACATCGCCATAGTACATATTGAATTCATCTTTCTCTGCGGCTGTTTTTGGCCCCATGTCTGCATTTGCAGCAGGAAAATGATCAATATGATGAGCAGTAAATAAGAAAGGATCTTTTAAATCTAAACGAAAGGTAATGGGTGTAATGTTATAAATCACAGCGTTTGACATAACTGTTCCATCATTGGCTTTATTATTAAACATTAATCTAAAAGGAAAAACAGTCGTGTTCTATAGCGGAACTGTACGAAAAAAGCGTTAGTTCAAGGTCTAACGCTTTTTTGATTTACAACAGGTTGAATGCAATGGAAATACTAAATTTCGCTACTTATTCAGTTTTAGTGGTTGCATTAGATGAGCTTTTAGCTGCTTGGTCTTGGATCAACATACCTGCCAATTTCAGCATTTCCGCTTGAATATTTCCCATTTGATTTTGGATTTTCTGAAAATCAACTTTGCTTAAATCGACTTGTCCATTGAGAAAAGGTGAGGCCAATACTTGCTGATTCGCTGCCTGTAGATTGCTGCGAATATCATTAATCTCAGTGCTTTTTAGATTTAAATCATTCAAAGCTTGATTGAAACCTTTGAGCTGCTGTTGCAGCTGGGTTGCCGCTTTTTGCAATTGGAGATGATCTTGGTTGCTGACCGCGGTTTCTAAATCGACCTGCGTTTGTTTGAGTTGCTCAACATAAGTGCCGGCTTTAAGTTGCATATCCGCAACATCGCGAACGATATAAAACATATTGCCGCTTTTTAATTGGCTTTGATCTGTCGCCTGACTTTGTGTCGCAGATTGATCTTCGTTTGTTGATGTTGTTGCAGGGCGATCATTTTCTGCTGCGATTTCTTGTTCCTGTTGCGGTGCTGTAGCAGGTTCACAGCCAATCAGCACCAAAACACCACTAAAAATGGCAAAAGGGAGAAGAGCATTCTGCACAAGCTTTTTCATTCAATCATCACTATGTGTTAAGTCTATGCTTTGAATATAGGGGCAGAATGTGGATTAAAAATAGATTGTTGCAAAGCAATAACAAAATAATCGCTTGAACAAAAAAAAGAGGGCATTTGCCCTCTTTTGATGTTTTGATGGGTTTAACCCGCAATGATTTTGATCATGGCGTGGCTGACGGCATTCATTAAAATGTAGTCGCCATTCACTTTAATCCATTGTTGGTTTTTGCCTGGTTTAGACAATTTTTTGTATTTAATGTGGTCTACTTTGTAGCGATGACCACGGTATTCAGAAGGTACTTTTTGTCCAGAACGCCAATCATGTGAAGGATTTACAGCTTTTTTCTTGTTCTGACTTTGGTTTTTTACCGGTGTGTTTTGTTTAGTGTGTTATTGAGCTATCGTATTTTGGTTATACGCAGGTGCATGTTGTTGGCTATTTTGCGGTGCAGCCATTGCTGGAGCAGCAACAAGTGCTGTCGAAATAGATAAAACGATAGCTTTCATTAATGTATTTATAAGTTCACCTGTTTACTGCTGGATGTGAATTGATAAGACTCATCATAATGAGTATTTACAGGGAAGCTTTGAACAATGTGTATATGAAATATTAAAGCAATGGATAAAATGTGTAAATTATCAGTATATGATAATTTAAAATGATCAATCTCAGTTAAAATCACAACAATCTTAACTGAGAGACTGAAAAATTGTCGAATTATTTGGCTAACTCAGCGTTAATGGCATCGACAATACGAGCATCATCTGCCTTGATATCAGGCGCAAATCGAGCCACAACTTCGCCTTGTTTATTCACGAGGAATTTTTCAAAATTCCATAAAACTTCAGGCTTAGGATTTGGAGTTAAACCGTATTCAACTAAATCATCCCACCATGGGCCTTCACCAATGCGTTCAGGGATGGCTTGGGTTAAGGTTTGATAAAGTGGGTGTTTATCCGCGCCTGCCACAGAAATTTTTGCAAAAAGTGGGAAATCAACCTTGTAGTTGATTGAGCAAAATTCTTGAATTTCAGCTTCAGAACCAGGTTCTTGTTCTAAAAAGTTATTGGCAGGAAAACCTAAGACTTCAAAACCTTGTGATTTCTTCTCTGTATAGAGTTTTTCTAGGCCTTCATATTGCGGTGTTAGCCCACATTTAGAGGCTACATTGACCAATAATAAAACCTTGCCTTGGTATTGATTGAGTGTGGTGTCATCACCTTGGATGGTTTTTACTGGGATATCGTAAACTGAAGCTGACATATTCGTTCCTAATTAAAGTTGTGCCTTTCATCCTTGTTTTAAAGGGAAATCTGGTGAACAGCAAGCTTTTATCGATAGGCTTTTCGCATAATTTTTGTAGTAGTTTGCAGAATTCGAGCTGATGCTTGGTTTATTGCTTTGTATTTAACTTGAGGCACGATGTTGGTTCGGGGTTTTTCCTGTATAGCGTTTAAAAAATTCAATAAAGCTTGAACTGTGTTGATAGCCCAATTCATAGCTGAGAGCTTTAATAGACTGACCAGCACGGAGTTGTTGAATGGCATAAATAATTTTTGCACGGTTTCGCCATTCAGAAAGGCTCATTTGCAGTTCGTTCTGACTCAGCCGCAATAACTGACGCTCACTCAAACCGACATTGGATAAGCATCGTTGTAGGCTCAAACTAAAATGATCTACATCTGCAAGCTGCGCCAAGATCGGCTTTAACACCGCATCATGGCTTTGCGGTAAATAATGTTGATGTTTGGGCGCAGTTTTTAACTGGTCGAATAAGACCTGTAGCAGGTGTCGATAGGGTGGTGTGGTATGTTGCTCTGTAGGAAAGGCCAAAATTTCTTGCACCAATAAACGAAAGAAAGGCTGGATACTAAACACTTCAGTCTGCTTGGGAAAATCTATGCATAGATCTGGTGTCAGTCGGATTGCCACATAATGAATAGGTTGCTCATCAATTGCGACTGAGCAATGTTCTGTATGTGGAGGAATCCACACCCCATAACTAGCAGGTGAGAGATGGTGTTGCCCTTGTATCTCATATTCGAAAATACCATCGAGACAAAAATTAAAATCACCCCAAAGACAACTGTGCGGGTAGACCGTATCTAATGCTGTGTAGTGTGCTTCAAAAAGTTCGATCTGTTGTTCAATTGGTGGTGATGTCATATAAGCCTAAGAGTCAATGTCGGAACTACAATATAAATGTCTGAAATCATGTATTTCAATTAAAACAGACATCACTCAAAATACCTAAACCAATCTTTGCACGATATATTGAGGAGTCAGACATGTTGCTTCAAGCGCGTTGGGCGAAATTTGCAATTTGTTTGCCTCTGATCGCGGTATTTATATGGTCGTTAAATATTACGGTCACCCGCTATGTGACTGATTATATTTCACCGGTCAGTATTAGTTTTTATCGATGGTTTATTGCATTTTTGATATTAACCCCCTTTATGCTGAAAACCGTTTGGCAGCAAAGACAGCTGATCAAGCGGCATTGGCAGCAATTGGCTGTGCTGAGTGCTTTTGGCATGGTGTTATATCAAGGTTTGGGCTATACCGCTGCGCATTATACGACGGCGACCAATATGGGCATCATTAATGCCTTTATCCCTGTTTTTACGATTGCCGTTGCATTTTTCATACTTAAAGATGTACCCAATCGCTATGCCATCTTGGGCTGTGCGATCTCATTTACAGGGCTATTGTTTGTCATTGCACAAGGCGATTTCAGTCAATTACTCAATATGGGCGGACATTTCGGCGATATCCTCATGATCTTCGCAGTGTTCTTTTATGCCTTTTATGGGGTGTTTTTAAAAAAATGGCAATTGAAACTTCCGCTACTGTTGAGCTTATATGTACAAATTTTCTTTGCCGTTTTATATCACTTGCCATTCGTGTTGTATTTAGGCATTGACGCGATTAATCCTACAAATGCACCAAGTGTATTTTATGCGGCAATTTTTCCATCATTGATTGCACCGTTGGTATGGATGTTGGCTGTGCAACATCTCGGGCCGAATCGCACCAGTATTTTTATGAATTTGATGCCGGTATTTACCGCGATTATTGCCTATTTCTGGTTGGCTGAGCAGTGGATGTTTTATCATACCGTCGGCACAGTGATGGCGATTACTGGGGTGATCTTGGCGCAGCGTAAGTAAATCTAGTAAAAAGTTGAAAATTTACGAGAAGTTCTGATTAAAAAACAAGCAAACAAACTTATTTTTTATAGAGCAAATCTTTTGAAAATGGATTTTTGAGTGTAAAACTGAATTAAAAAAACAAATTCTCGTCTTAAAAATCAATCAAAAATAGATACATATTTTGACTAAGTAGTTATAAAATCACAAATAAAGTGCTTATCAGTAGTTTTATTTATATAAAAAATATATTTGTTAAATTTAAAAAAATATTACATAATACTTTCATCGTAAATGAGGAAGTAATTCTTAATAATTACTTGATATTTACCCAGAGATTGCAAGACCCTCTGGATGTGATTTTATACACATCCTTTTTTATGCTCAGCCATCCCTATATGGCTGAGCTTTTTTTTGTTTGTATTTTCTAAAAGGCAGGTATAGACAGGCATCCGAGCTTATGCGCGGATGATTTCACCTGTTTCAGCATCAATAATTTTGCTTGGTTCTTGGCTTAGGCCGAGATCACCATTTAAGTAATTTAGTTCATTAGCAAAATACTGATTGGCTTCTTGTAAGGAACGTGCAGGGGTTAATCCCGCAGGATTGGCACTGGTAGACACAATAAAGCCATTAAAAGCTTGGCATAAAGCTACACATAAAGAATGGGTAGTCACACGGACTGCGACTTTTGGATGATTGCCTTTAATCCATGTTGGAATATGGTCGCCAGCCGGTAATAACCATGTAGTTGCACGTTCATTGGGTTTACGGTTGGTCCATGTTGCAATGACTTGCTGACGCATATCTTCTGTTAAGCCTTGAAGCAGGTGTTCAACTTGAGCGACATTCGCAGCCAATAAAATCACACCTTTTTCAATGGGACGTTGTTTTAAGCGCAAAATTTCGAGAAAGGCTTGCTCATTGTAGGGATCACAGCCCAATCCCCAAACAGCCTCTGTAGGATATGCGAGAACCTGACCTTTTTTAAGACAGGAAGCTGCTTCTGCAACAGAGGTGGTAATCATTTCTATAGACCTTATCTGATTCGACAAAGGACTATTGTGAACCTAATTTACCCATTCGACAACGTAGGTAGTGTCCGGCTTGTTGAGTGGCATAGCCCATTAACTCTAATTCCATCAGTTGACTGGTCAATGTCGCGGTATCAATTTTGAGTTGAATGGACAATTGATCAAGGCTTTGTCCGACCCAATCAAGCTGCCGATACAGCGCAATTAAATGTTCTGGTATAGGTTCGGGTGGAGGGGTGTCTGGTGTTGCTGTTTTGGGTGTCTCTATTTCGGTGGTTGTTAAGGTTTCGGCAGCCTGCGATTGCCATTGTGTAGCCAATGCCAAGTCTTCAATGACCTGTTGTGGATGATCAATCAAAATTGCACCTTCGCGTATGAGTTGATGGCAACCTTGATGTGACTCACTATAAATATGGCCTGGGATGGCAAAAATAGATTTGCCTTGTTCGGCAGCGCGTTGAGCTGTGATAAGTGAACCACTTTTTAATGCCGCCTCCGCCACGATGACACCAAGACTGAGCCCACTCACGATACGATTTCGATGTGGAAAATGGTGTTGCAATGGGGGAGTGTGTGGAAGAAACTCACTGATTACGGTTCCCCCATGTTGGATGATTTCTTGTCTTAAACTCTGATGTGCGGTCGGATAAGTTTGATCTAAACCTGTACCCATCACGGCAATGGTTCTGTGGTGTTGTATGGCAGCGCGATGTGCCGCTTCATCAATTCCTTGTGCTAAACCGCTATTAATATAGAACCCTTGCTCACTCAGATAATAAGCAAAATCATAGGCAATTTGCCGACCTTGGGGACTGGGTTTGCGACTACCTACAATCGCAATCTGTGGTTGCATCAAGGCTTGGGCATTGCCTTGTCCAAATAGAATGGGCGGCTTGTCGCTATAAGGTAAAAGCTGTTGTGGATAGTTTAGGTCTTCAGGAATCAGTACAAAGTCACTGTATTGTTCAATATCCTTGAGACATTTTTCAAAGCTAAGCTGTCCACTTGGGCTATGAAATTCCTCAAAGCGCTTTAAATGATTTTTATGCAGTCCTAATTTTTGCCATGTGGTGATTTGATTAGGCTTAAGGGCGTAGTGTAGGGCAGGATAGTGCTGCTGAATTTTATAGAAACTACGAAGTGAGTGTTGCACCACAAACCACAGGCGAATGTAATCTAAATGCAAGTCAGTCAATGAGTTGAGCATAATGAGACCTTTGAATATGTCTTCTTTTTATGGGTTAAAATTATTAGTGATATCGTTGTTGGATAATAAAAAATGAGGCTGAATACAGCCTCATTTTTATGGATTTGGTCTTAGTCATCCATCAGTGGTGGCTGAATCGTTGCACCCACTTTGATTGGTAATTCGCTCTCAAGTACATAAGCATAGCTTAAGTTATCAAACGTTTTGAATACCATGATGTTGCCAATACGTTGTCCTGGAAGTTGAACACGTTCTTTGGTTTTCGGATCAGTCACGATTTCACCTTTTTGGTTCACGCTAAAGACTTGACCAGATTGAACGCCTTGCAAGCTACCACGGTCGATTGTCACCACACTGTGAACCGCTGCAGTCCCAATCGAGCCCATGACACGAACAATACTACCGCCAGCAGTGACATTTTCAGCATTGGTTGGGTAGAACAGCGTTGGCAGCATTGGGTCATATTCAGGAAGAACACGATCGCCACGACGAACTTCAGCATTATAAGTATCGGTCAGTTCTAAAGTGGTAATGTCATTTTCACCACGAACGGCAACACCTGAAGCGACTTGAGTCAGTTCTAAACCTGCATTGTATTTTTTGCCGTTTGCATCGGTAAAGATGTACGGTTCGCCTTCACGGTAAACAGCATAACGTTGACCGACTTGCATACCTTGGCCGCGTGCATAAACTGTTTGGCCTTTGGCAGCTAATACACGTTGATCAGCTGTACCTAAAATGTAAGGTGTGCCTTCCACAGAATCAGCTGCAACAATCATGCTGCGCTCAAGCCATTGCTTAATATATTCCAATGGAATAACCGGAATCGCACTGTTGAGGGATTCAACACGAACTTGTGGTTGAAGTTTAGTGCCACCTGTATAGCGACGAATGATACCTTCACAACCATCACCTTCATCTTTACCGATGATTGGGCGGCCATTGTAGGTACACATTAATAGGCGGTCACCTGGGAAAATCCAGTGCGGATTTTTCACGTGTTTATTGCTCGCCCAGATTTCAGGCCAGCGCACGGGATTTTTTAAGAAACGCTTGGAAATATCCCACAACGTATCGCCTTTTTTCACCACATAAATTTGAGGCGCACCTGCCTTCAATGATGGTGGATTGACGTTACGAGCAGGGGCAGCTTCTGCAACACTGACCATTCCCATCCCCACACTTACACAGACTGTAAGTGCCAATAATTGTTTTTTAAACCCCAAGGCACTAAAAGTTGGCATGCCCTTCAAAACCTTTTTCATTATCATAATTCCTAAAATTATGTATGTAACTGCGTTATAATAACGATATTACACACAATTTTTTGATGAAGCATTCCTTCATTTTGTTTTTTGATCAATGGCATAAGTGAGGACGTCGTATGGCCTTATTACCTATTTTAAGTTTCCCCGATCCCCGTCTTCGTACCATTGCAAAACCAGTCGAAGAAGTTACTGATGAAATTCGTCAGTTAGCAGCCGACATGTTTGAAACTATGTATGAAGCACCGGGAATTGGCCTGGCAGCAACACAGGTAGATCACCATATTCAGCTGATAGTCATGGATTTATCTGAAGAAAAAGATCAACCCATGGTGTTTATTAACCCCAAAATTACGCCATTGACGCAAGAGACGCAGCCCTATGAAGAAGGCTGTTTATCAGTGCCTCAAATATACGATAAAGTTGAGCGCCCGTCACGTGTAAAAATTCAGGCAATTAACCTTGAAGGTCAATCATTTGAAGTGGAAGCGGACGGACTTCTCGCAGTTTGTATCCAACATGAAATGGATCACTTAAATGGTAAGCTATTCGTCGACTATCTATCGCCTTTGAAACGTCAACGTGCACGTGACAAAGTGGAAAAATTGGTTCGCCAACGCCAAAAAGATAAAGTCGCAGTTAAGCGTTAATTGATCGCGGTAAAAAATATCTGAGACAAGCCCAATTTCGATTGGGCTTTGTTATACTTGGTTCAGACAAATGTTAGGGTTTGCCTGTATTGTTTCGTAGTGGAGTGCTGCTGTCCTTTGCAGCCGTTTTTTTGCAGATTGCTGTTTTTTTACAGCCATTGTTGCCTAAGCAATATCAAGTTGCTCCGGTCTGCGAAACCATTACGCGTGCACTTTTACTTCCCAATGTTCATACTGAACATACCGCACATTCACACCATTCATCTTCCGCTCACGCTGAGAAAGTTCAAGTCGATCATACTGCCCATGAACATGATACCAGTCATCAATGTCAGTATTGTACGGTCTATGGCAATTTGGTTTTGCCCCCTGAACTTGATGTGAAAGAAGTGCTTGATCGAATTCAAGTTCGTTTAATTGCTTTTCAAAAAGCTTTCAAGCATGTCTGGTTTGTTCTTCAACAACTCTTTTTACTTCCGCAAGGTCGAGCCCCGCCACTCGCTGCATAAATCCGACGTTTTTTTAACTTGGGTCTTTGAGGACTCAGGTACGCCTTTATTTATGTATTTTGTGAGATAAACATGGCTCAGCCTAAATTTTTTCTACAGCCTCTTGCGGCTGCAATTTGTGTTGCCTGCTATTCAACTACGGTGATGGCTGATGAGATGTCCGTAGAGATGACGGAAACCAATGCCGTACAGACTTTGGCACCGATTGTGGTGACGTCACATCAGGGGAATGATGCCAATGGCCTGATTGTTCGTGCCAATCCCAAACAGCCGATTCAACCGATACCTGCCAGTGATGGGGCCGATTATTTAAAAAGTATTGTGGGGTTTAGTGCCATTAAAAATGGGGGAACCAATGCAGATCCAACTTTCCGTGGCATGTTTGGTTCACGCATTAAAATATTGACCGATGGCACAGAAAATTTAGGGGCGTGTCCAAGTCGAATGGATGCACCAACGTCTTATATTTCCCCTGAAAGTTATGACCGAATTTCAGTAATTAAAGGACCTCAAACGGTTCAATATGCCAATACAGGTTCTGCTGCAACAGTCTTGTTTGAACGCAAACCTGAACAATTCGATGCTGATAAAAACTACCGTGGTCAAGTCAGTGTGATGATCGGCTCTTATGGTCGTTTAGATCATAATGTCGAAGCGGCCGTGGGGGATGAACATAAATATGTCCGTCTAAATGCTAGCCGTTCTGTTGCAGACAGCTACCAAGATGGAGATGGTAATACTGTGCCGTCAGACTGGGAGCGTTGGAATACAGATTTGGCACTCGGTTGGACGCCAAACGAAGATACATGGGTAGAACTTACTGGAGGTAAAGCCGATGGTGAGGCGGTATACGCAGGCCGTTCAATGGATGGTTCGCAATTTGCCCGTGAAAGCTTAGGCCTTCGTGTCGAGAAAAAGAATGTCACGGAGGTGATTAAAAAAATCGAAGCACAGGTCAACTATAGTTTTAATGATCATGTCATGGATAACTTCAGCTTACGTGAGTTTCAACCAAGTGGCATGATGAATATGCCAATGGCATCGAATGTTGCTCGCAGAACATTAAATGCACGTATGGCTGTGACACATGAATGGGATAAGATTGACTTTGTCACAGGCATTGACACACAGAACAATGAACATAGTATTCGCAAAGGGATGCGCAATAGCTATAAAGACAAAGCACGTGAAACAGATATGAAGTTTCAGTCATATGGTGGTTTTGGAGAAGTCAGTTATCAATTGAGTGATAACAATAAATTGGTTTCAGGACTTCGTCTCGATCAAGTGCAAGTGAAAGATGAGCGTGCAGCTTCGAAAGCGAGTGGCTATAACACGGAGCTGAATGAAACATTACCAAGTGCTTTTATTCGTTTTGAAAATAAACACCCTGAACATGACAATGGTAAAACCTATATCGGTCTAGGTTATGTGGAACGCATGCCTGATTATTGGGAGTTATTTAGTCCTAAACACGGTAATGCAGGCACAACAAACACCTTTAATGGCGTCGAGCCTGAAAAAACCTTGCAGTTAGATGTGGGCTATCAACATGAACATGGAGCATTCAGTTCGTGGGCGTCTGCCTATGCGGGACTGATTCAAGACTTTATTTTGATGAGTTATCACGATCATCCAAATACAGGTGAGCATGATCATGGTTCAACCTTTAGTGCGGGTGCGAAAAATGTCGATGCCACCATTGCGGGAGCTGAAGCGGGGATTGGTTATCAATTTAACGATCATATTCAAGCCGATGTCAGCGCAATGTATGCGTGGGGTAAAAACACCACAGATGGTAAGCCATTACCGCAAATCTCACCTTTAGAAGCACGGATCAACCTACGTTATATCCAAGATAATTATACTTTGGGAGCGTTTTGGCGTGTGGTTGATGGGCAAAATCGTATCAGTGCGCACCAAGGCAATATCGTGGGTTATGACCTGAAAGAAAGTGCAGGTTTTGGCACACTGTCTTTAAATGGTACTTATCATATTGATGAGGGTGTAGATGTATCTGTGGGTGTGGATAATCTCTTGAATAAAACCTATACCGAACATCTAAATAAATTGGGTGATGCAGGGACCGGTTTAGCGACCGATCAACAGTTTAATAATATTGGTCGCAATTATTGGGCACGTATTTCGATGAAATTCTAAATCTTGATATTTGTCATCCAAAAAGCAGAGCGATCGCTCTGCTTTTTTTATTGGTGCATACTGGCCAGTTGTTTGGCCTTACTTTGATATAGTACTAAACCGAGTTTTTGAATCGCACGGCCTTTTTGCTGTAATTTTTGATTTAAACTTGGGACATGCTTAGCACCTGAATACAGGACAAGATTTCTAGCCAATAAATAATAAGCAAACCATGCCGCAGACTGGGGTTTGAGCCCTAATTTATGCATACGTTTTTTGCCAATAAAAAATTGTGTCAGCTCCAGATGTTGTCAATAAGCCAGTTTTTGCTGAAGTGGTCGAAGGTATTTGTACTGCCTTTCAAACGGTTCCTTAGAAAGACTGGCACCGAGAGCCATGCTACTTGCATCAGATTGAGGATGTACAAATTGCATCCAATACAGCAGCTTCCAGCCGTCAGATTCTTTTTCAATTAACCATTTTTCATCAATACCCATCAACCAGCCGACATATCGCCAAAAATGCAAAAAGCTTTCAGTCTCTTGTTTTGATGGAAAAATTCCTAAAGCGCGAATGCCCAAAAGTACCACACTGCTAAAGGCAAGATTGGTCATCGCCAAGTCAAATTGATTGATCGGCACCCCCCACGTTGCAAAATCCCAGTCTTTGCCTTTTTGGAGTTGATGCCGTACCAAAGCGTGAATAAAACGCACATAAATCGTCGATGTAAACCCCGCATGCAAACGTTCGAGTCCGCGTTCTTCAGTGATATCTACCCACCATTTGGTAGTTTCAGCCAGACGTGTACCGGCTTGTTTATTTAAAGCACCGGTCAGCATGAGCGGCTGATTGAAACCGGGGAAAAGATAACCGACCATCATTTTGATTAATGATCAGCAATATGCCCCCACAACAATGAATACAAGAAACTTGTGGCCTATGTGCCAGATAAAAGCCCTATTTATGATTTTTTACAAGGGCAGGAGTTTCTGAATTTAATGTGTGATATTCGAGGGATAGCGCATGAGCAGTATCAAATCTTCATTGAAAAATTTAAATTAGAACACTATTTAGCCATGCCTTTTGCTGACATGTCTTTTGCACAACCAAAAAGTTTTTATTGGTTGCAGCCTTAATGACTTCGGCACCTTTACTGATTTTGGATGAACCGAGCAATGGCTTAGATCAAAATGCCTTGGCTGAATTATCAAGTATACTTTTACAGCAGAGCCAATCGAAATTGATTCTATTATCTTGCCATGATCCTGTATTTAGAGACAGTCTTGCAGCAGAAATCATCGAGCTGGATCGGCTAAAGTTCAATGAGCAGGCGGCATGAATAAACAAAGACATGTTGGGCAGCGAACAATTATAAAAACGCTTTTGAAATATCGATGGACATTTTATGTCAAGACCACAGCAGACGCAGTTGCACGGCAAAAGCATTTACTTATTTTAATCACATTAATTCTCGGACCAATGCTATTCGGACTGCTCTTATCTTTAGTGCAGCCCATTATTGATTTGGTTTATTGCAAATCATTAATCACGAATTTGTTTCTTTGGACTGGCATTCTTGCCTTAAATGTAATTTGGTGTGCGATACAACGTAAAGCTTTAAGTGGTGGGGAAGGGTATTGCTATCTAGCGCTATTGCCCATCACGCTCAAAAGTCGTTTTGCAGTGGAAATTAAATTTTTAGGCAGTTTAAGCTTTTTGCTGATACTGCCATTTGTTTTTAGCGCTTCTATATGCTTGGGTTGAGTATGAACTCTTGGCTTCCCTTGGCATCAGTGTATTGATGCTACTTTGGATCTTTAATTTATTAATTATACAAATGCTGTTTTTACAACAGAATCAATATTGGGTTTTAGTCTGTCTTTTGACAAATTTGCCCATTTTGAGCCTAGCGATATTGGACGCTCAACTCGTTGCGGTACTGTTGTCTACTTTCATCTGTATAGCGGCAATAAAATTTTGGCTGCTCGGCAGAAAATCAAAACCAATTAAGCTGCAAATACCTAGCGTATTTCTGATACAGAAATATAGCCCACTCTGGCTCAATCAAAATAAACTCATTATTCGTCAGGCATTTCATAAAAGATTTCTAACCCACCGTATTGTCAGTATCGGTATTTCGGTTACAGCGGTCGTGATTTTGTATTGGTTCGCCACACAGGTGAACACTTGGAACATCATGAGCCTTGATTTCACTGCTTCACAATTATTCCAATTGAAGTGTGCCATCTATATTGCACTGAGTTTATTCAATCTAGGCGTGATAAAAATGGACTTAAAATCAAATTTTGAATGTGCAGAACAATTCTGGGTCATTCAAGGGTTCACACTTTGGCAGCTCAGGAAATACGAATACTGTGTTTTATTGATAATTGGCTTGTTGATGAGTGTGCCAGTTTTGGTCTGGCTACTACTGAAAGGTGGATTCATTGATGTGCTATTGATGGCGACATTATTTGGTATCGCCATTCCATTTATTCAGTGGTTGTATAGAAAACCTGAAGAAGTGCACGGTGTTATGCCAGTTTTAATGTTTATCTTATGGGTGCCTCTGGCATATTGCATGCTTTCTGTACGCTAAAAACACTTTTTTAAGTAAAAAAACTTAATTTAGTAGAATAAATAAACAAACGTAATGAAAAATTAAAAATAAATGGAAAAGGGTGTTGCGTTGGGTCAGAAATGCTGTAGAATGCACATCCATCGGCGGTGATGAAGATTAAAACTTCTGATA
>NZ_VPAF01000014.1:0-78520 GCF_013419345.1 Acinetobacter sp. YH12086 | reverse complement strand
TACTGACAAAAATTTGCTCAAATAAACTTCGAGTAATTTCTACCATCAATCAATGAAAATAATTTCGATCAATCAATCAGTAAAAATCCACACAAGTTGTTCTTCATAATCTCTTAATGATCTTCTTAATGCTTCGTCAGCAAATAAGAAAACAACATCAAACAACTAAAAAACTTACGTTTATCGCTGTCTGCGTTGGTATGCAGCGTATTCTATAGAGTTTCAAAACAAACACAAGCCCCTATCACAGAAATTTCTATGATATTGCGCTTGAGTGTTTATTTTTTAAACTAAAAGCAATTTATTGCTTATTTAAAGATCAATATATCCGTATATTTTGCTTTATGAAAAACGAATTTTATAATTAGCTTGGTGATTTTTATATTCTTTAATCTAAAAAGCCCGTAATTCAACGGACTTTTCGAATAATACGAATTTTAAGAAAACCAATGAAGTTACGAAAGTGACTTTAGTTTGCTTGCTCAGCCAACCAACTCATGAATTTTTGTCGTTCAGCTTTATTGGCCTTTTGCCAAAGCTGAATTAATTGTTGATCTGCCCCATTTTCATTAATAGTCACATTTTTTGAAGCCGCTACAGGAGATACTACATTCGTTGGCTTTACTGCTACGGATTGTGCATAAGCAGGTGCCGGTTGATTTTCTGGTACAGCTTCTTTCTTCGTAAAATCTACAGCATTACCTAAAACACCATTGGAGAAAATCGATTTTTGTTCTTTCTTCGCCCCAGCTTGCTGCACAAGTAATTGATTAGATCTGTCATACAAACCAAATATCGGTTGGTCTTTATATTTTTGCGCAGCATCAAAATCTTTTGGTGCATTGACTAGACCCAAACGATACTCTTGACCATCAATCAGTGCTGGAGTACGAATAGCGGCCACACCTGACTTTAAAATATCGTGAGAATTATCAGCATGTTGAAAAAATTCGCTATAACGTACCGTTAATAGGTTTTCACCTGCATCAAGCTTATACTTCTCCGTAGATCGAAATAAACCACCAGTAACTTCTTGATCATTAACTGCAACTATTTTAATTTCTTCCGGAACAGTCAAAGTTACAGCTGCAAATCCGGCACTACTTAACATCAGCGCTGCAGCAGCAACAGTTAATCTTAAAGTCATCATTATCACTCTTTATCAATTATTTAGTTTCGAATGCACTATGCAATGCATATGTGACAATCTTATGACATCTAACAATCACTGTATATTTTTTTTCAAGACATTATTTTGATATTCATTCAAGAATTTTGCATATAAAAAAAGGATGCTTAATGCATCCTTTTTAATTCATCACACCATCATTACTTAAATGTTTTGAATCGTTCTTCATCTGCAATAAAGGTTTTTTCACCTGCAGGCGCTTCAATCGAACCGAAAACAAGTTGTGCACGTAGTTTCCATTGATCTGGCACATCAAATGCCGCAGCTGTTTCAGCATCAACAATTGGATTGTAATGTTGTAATGACGCACCAATATTTTTTTCAGCCAAAGCAGTCCAAGTAGCAAATTGAGCAATCGCCGTTGAGTGTTCAGACCATACTGGGAAATTATCTGCATAAAGTGCAAATTGTTCTTGGAGAGCTTTTACTACAGCCTGATCTTCATAAAATAATGCTGTACCAAAACCTGCTGCAAAACTATTAATCTTGCCATTAGTTCCTTCAAATGCATCTGCAGGTACAATTTTACGTAAAGTTTCACGTACGATATTCCAGAATTTTTGATGTGCATCACCAAACAGAATAACAACACGAGACGTTTGAGAGTTAAATGATGATGGACTTAAACGTACAGCATTTTTAATGGTTTGCTCAATTTCATCTTGCGATAAAGTAACGTTATTACCAATAGAATAGATTGTGCGACGTTGTTCGATTTGATTCAAGAATGACATTACAAGACCTCTTTTTATTTTCAATTAGCTGACTAAGTTGAGATTTATAATAGGTGAAGTTTTTAACCGTTGCATGACTATATTTACAACATTGTGTCTTATTTCTAGAACAATCAGTTGTAAGCATCTAAATACCCACAACTCATTTACATATAGATTTTAGTTTACTGCTCTAAAAAGCAGAGATCAAAGCAACTTACAGCACATAGAAATTACTCATAAATTCTAAACTGATCTTGATCTTCTGGTTCTAAACGTTCAGGCGCTTGACCTTCAATTGAACCAAAGACCAACTGCGCACGTAGCAGCCATTGTTTTGAAATATTAAAGTGTTCGGCAACAGCATAATCAATGTGTGGATTATAGTGCTGTAAACATGCGCCTAGACCTGCATCTGCGATCGAAGTCCATACTGCGAATTGAGCCATGCCAGACGTTTGCTCCGACCACACTGGAAAATCTTCTGCACTTAATGGCACTTTCTTTTGTAATTGTTGAATCACAGCTTGATCTTCATAGAAAAGTACAGTTCCCAGGCCAGCTGCACACAGATCTATTTTGAGCGCCACACCTTCAAATATATAACTCGCAACATTCTTGCGTTGTACGTCTTTTACAATGTCCCAAAATTTTTGATGAGATTCGCCAAATAAAACCACAATACGTGTGCTTTGCGAATTATATGCAGATGGACAACTTCTTACAGACTCTTGAATCAGTTCCGCCAAATAAGCCTGACTATAATGTACCTTCTTTCCAAGCTCATAAATACTGCGACGTTTCTTTAGTTGGTCGACAAATGACGCTTCTACTTCTTGGTCAGTATTTTTCTTTTTTAATTTAAAATCTTTAGTGATATCCGCAGTCAATACATGACCAATTTTATCGAGTAACGCCACCCTAAACACCCCAAAGCAATTTTTATATATAAACAACAATTCCTTACTTATTCTAAGGGCTTATTAGGCTGAATTTTGACTATGATTTATTCACATGTTGCTTTTTAAATCAATCAGTAAGCTCAAAAACAAAAAACTCCGCATTTTGCGGAGTTTATGTGACATTTAACGCATTTTATTTATCAGTTTCAAATAATGCTGCGACAAATGATTTAGCTGAGAATGGACGTAAGTCATCAATTTTCTCACCTACACCAATAAAACGAATTGGCACATGGGTACGGCTTGCAATATTAAATAACACACCACCTTTCGCAGTACCATCCAGTTTAGTAATGGTTAGACCTGTAAGCCCTACTGCCTCATCAAACATTTCAACTTGGTTAATGGCATTTTGACCTGTGCCTGCATCTACCACTAACATCACTTCATGCGGAGCTGTAGCATCAATTTTTTGCATTACACGTTTTACTTTAGACAACTCTTGCATGAGGTGTCCTTTGTTGTGTAAACGACCTGCAGTGTCTGCAATCAGCACGTCTACGCCTTTTGCACGAGCACTTTCGAATGCATCAAATATAACTGAAGCAGAATCTGCACCATGACCTTGCGCCACAACTGCAATATTATTGCGTTCGCCCCAAATTTGTAATTGCTCTGTGGCTGCTGCACGGAATGTATCACCAGCAGCCAACATTACTTTTTTACCTTCACCTTGTAAGCGTTTCGCTAATTTACCAATCGTGGTGGTTTTACCCACACCATTCACACCAACAACCAAAATCACATACGGATTTTTATTGCTGTCGATATGTAGCGGTTTAACACGTGGTGCAAGTAATGCCACCAGTTCTTCTTGAAGCGCTTTATATAAAGAGTGCGAGTAAATTAAATCGCCACGTTCAGTACGTTCAGTTAAGTTCGCAATAATCGTTTTGGTTGCATCGACACCAATGTCAGCAACCAAAAGTTGCTCTTCAACTTCCTCTAAAAGTTCATCGTCAATTTCCTTCCCACCGATCAGGATATTCACCATGCCGTCTGCCAAGTTCTTACGTGACTTTGCTAGACCTTCTTTCATACGACTAAAGAAGCCGCCTTTCACCTTCGAGTCTTCAGTTTTTGACTCTGTTTCTTGTAATGGTGCAGCAACTTCTTGCTGTACTTTCGGTGTCTCGATAATCGGCACATTTACCGCAGGTAAACTCGGTAGCGTGACATCATCATCACCGATATCAGCATCAATCAAAAATTTATTCTGCCCATGAGATTGCTGTTGCATGCCGAATCCTTGAAAAGCACTGCGTTAAAAAAAACGATTCTATCATAAGTTATCTTAAATTGAGTCGATACACGCCCGTCAGAGCAAAGCACACTAAAAAACAACATGTTGAACTTGCAATCAAAATTAACTTTAGGAAAACTAGATAGCTATAAAATGCATTTTAATGGATTCCTTTGTGTCCCATAAAAACAGATTTTCTCCTTATTTTTTTAAAACTTTATTTCGCTCTGCGCTTCCTATCTGTGTCATCAGCAGTTGCCTTTGGTCTGCACCCAATCTACATGCAGACACACGCACCCAATTAACGCGAAGCACCTTTGAAACCACGCTTAAAAATGGCTTAAAGGTCATTATCCGTGAAGACCACCGTGCACCGATGGTAATGACCCATATTTGGTATCGTGTTGGCAGTAGTGATGAGTCGGGCAATCTATTAGGGATCTCTCATGCACTCGAACATATGATGTTTAAAGGAACCACTAAAGTTCCTAATGATGAATTTACACGTCTCAGCCGTATCTATGGCGGCAGCATCAACGCTGCAACCTTTACTAATTACACCAATTATTATCAGTTGTATCCTAAAGCCTATTTTCCTATGGCACTGGAGCTCGAAGCGGATCGTATGAGTAATTTACGATTACAACAACAAGATTTCGACCCTGAAATTAAAGTGGTAATGGAAGAACGCCGACAGCGCACAGATGATAACCCTCGTTCTTTGGCTTATGAACGTTTCAAATGGATCTCTTATCCAACCAGTCACTATCGTCAACCCGTCATTGGACACATGAAAAATCTGCAAAACATCAAATTGGCAGATTTAAAACAATGGTATAAAGATTGGTATACCCCAAACAACGCCATTTTGGTGATTGTCGGTGATGTCGATGCCGAAGCAGCCATTCGTCAAGTTCAAAAATACTTTGGTGATATTCCATCACGTAAAACACCTGATCGTAACGATGTGAGGGAATTCGAGCGTGTGGGCTATCGTCATATGGAACTAAATTTACCCGTACAAGTGCCCAATTTGTATATGGCGTGGAATGTACGCTCACTGGCTACCGCAAAAAACCCACAAGATGCTTATGCTCTCAATATTATTCGCAATATTTTAGACAGCGGCATCTCATCGCGCCTACAAGACAAACTGGTACGCGATAGAAAATTACTTACTGCTGTAAGTGTTTCTTATGATCCATACAATCGTGGAGACAGTTTGTTTACCATTTCAGCACTCCCTGCCGATGGCGTCAAAATGGAACAAGCGCAAAAAGCGATACAAGATGAAATCGACACTTTAAAAACAGAATTAGTCAAAACACCTGAAGTTGAACGTATCACCACACGTTTTGTCTCCAATTTAGTCTATAACCAAGATGACATCAGCAGCCAAGCCAAGACGATCGGTAACTTAGAAGTCAATGGGCTCAGTTTCAGGCTAATGGACGAATTACCAAAACTATATGAAAACGTCAGCGCACAAGATATTCAACGTGTCGCAAATGCGTATTTTGTCAAAGAAAATTTAAGCACCATGTATCTGCTTCCAGAACAGACGGAGGTTCCAACAACCTCAAATAAAGCAGATCAAACAGTAAAATCCGCTCAAACGGAAGTTGTTATTCCAGAGCAACAGACCAGCTCAACCCAAAACATTGAAAGCGTCATGTAAGGATTAGTGATGACTATTACGAAAATTTTATCTCTGAGCTTACTCACTGCGTTTGGCTCAATCCTTCATGCAGAAACTTATAAGGAAAATGTTCCCGACCTCAACGATAATCCGAGCCAATTACAATCTATCCCCATGCTGCAAAGTTTAAAGAATTTACAGATTGATAAAGACTACCGTGCTCCGCTTGTTCAAGTGCTGAAAAACCGAAATGGCGTAAATAGCCTGTTTGTTGAATCACAAGATCTACCTATGGTGGATATTCAACTGACCTTTAATGCAGGTTCTGCTCGTGATGAAGAAGTCGGAAAAGGCTTGTATGGTGTTGCCAACATGGCTGCACGTTTAATCGATGAAGGCACAGAAAAATACAATGCAACGCAAATTGCCTCGGTTTTTGACCAAACAGGTGCTCAATTTAGCGTACAAGCACATCGAGATATGTTTGTCGTTCGGCTACGCGTATTGTCAGACCCTAAAAAATTAGAACCTGCTTTAAGTATGATGATGGACGTGATTAAAAATGCGACTTTTAAAAACTCCAGCCTCAACTTAGCACTCAGCAATAACCAAGCTGGTCAAAAACAACTCCAAGAAAGTCCAAGTCGCTTAATGAATATTCGTTTCTATCGGGCTGTTTACGGCACACATCCTTATGCAGAACCAATTACAGGAACCAATGGCAGTATCAAAAAAATCACCCCAGACATTTTAAAGAAGTTTCGTAATCAATTTTTAGTTGCTCAAAACATGAATATTGCCATTACAGGTAAACTAAGCAAAAAAGAAGCACAAAACCTTGCAGAACGTATTTCTGGAAACTTAAACCAAGGTGAAAAAGCTAAGGCACTTGCACAACCAGAAGAAAAAAAAGGCTTTGATATCATCCATCTTCCCTACAATTCCACCCAAGCCAACATCATGTTTGGACATTTAGGAACGACACGTGATAACAAAGATCGATTAGCCCTAGAAGTAGCCAATCGAATGTTTGGTGGTGGAGGTTTTAACTCGATCCTCATGCAAGAGCTTCGCGTTAAACGTGGCTATACTTATGGTGCCTATAGTGCATTTAGCTTTAGCCAAGCACCCGGTATTTTTAGCTTTAGCTATGGAACACGTCAAGATCAGCTGATAGATAGTATTCGAGTTGCGCATAAGGCTTTAAATGATTTTGTCAAAATGCCTATTGATCAAAAACAAATGGAAGAAACCAAAGCAGGCATGCTGCGTGCTTTTCCAAATAATTACAGCAGTAATGCAACGATCAATGCACAGCTTGGTCTATTGGGCTTTTATCATCAAGATCCAGATTATTTGACCCAGTACCCAAAATTATTGGAAAAAATAACTGTAGCTGATGTACAAAATGCGGTTCGTACTTACATGAACCCTGAAAATATGACTGTGATTGTGGTGAGCAAAACCTTAGATAAAAATGAAGTACAGCAGATATTGGAGAAGAATGTACATGCAGCTCCAACCAAGATAATCCCTGCAACTAAAGCTGTTCCTCTGCCAAAGCCGGAAGTTGATGTGCCCGCACAGACTCCATCTGATAAGCATGCATCAATTTAAGATAAGCACCCACACGAATGCGATCTTGCTGTCTCAGCAGCATCGCCATTTCCTGTGTTTCAGGATAACTTTGCTGCAACGCAAGTCGTGACACGTTTTGGTATTGCTGTACTGAAATAGGACGATATAAGGCAATTACAGCCAATACCAAAATCACCACGATCATGACTGAAACAAAGATATTATAAATTTGCTCTAGCTGTATTTTAGATTTGAATTGAATAATTTTTTCTAAATCAATAGTCATACACTACCTCAGGTTCAAAGTAGTGTATGGCTGACGTTCAAGAAGTTCAAGTCACAGCGCTTAAAACTGCATCAGTCCACTGTTTCAGTCTGTGAGTTAGCTAAACAATTTAATGAATAATGGTACGTATCACCGCAAAATAAAGAATCAATGCAATAATCGCCAAAACGATAAATACTGCAAAAATACTCATTCCACCCTCTGCATGCGCAGGATGTAAATCATCATCATCGGCGATTTTGAGTAATTCGCCATTATATGCATTGTAAAATTCTAAGCGCTGTGCCTTATCTAAATCCCGTGTGAAATCATATACACGTTTGCGCTGTGCCAAACCAAAATCCCCTAAATGAATTTCTTGATGAAAAATTGCTTCATCAAGATTGCGACGATGTAGATGTGCCAACTCCACAATTTGCGCTAATGTCGGAGGATAATCTAAAGTTAAACCGTCTAAAACTCTTGTCATTTACTTCTCCTTATTATCTACAACTTCTTATTGATAGTATTTTACTCACGAAAACAATTGTCCATTGTTTAATCATGTAAACTATAGCAAATTAGAAATATTTACGTGAATAGTTGACAATTCAAGATAATTGTAATATTAGTTTAATAATACTTAGTTAAATTAGTTAATAGGGCTAAAGAATGGGCCCTTAATGATCATAATTAGAATAAGGAGTTAAATATGATTCAACAATTCTCTCAACATGAACTCGAACATGTATACGCAAATGCGGTAAACACAATTCAATCTCAAATGAACTTCAGCGATGCAGTTCATGAATTGGAAGATGCAGCTCGTGCTGGACATGGTAAAGCAGCGTTATTTTTGGCTGAACTTTATTATCAAGGCTTCCGCGTAGAACGTGACTCACTCAAAGCGCAATATTGGCAGAACATGGCCACCTTGCAAGCATAACAAAACGTCACTAAGGTGGCGTTTTTTACACCCTTCAACTTTTGACTACATAAATTCTTACAATCCAGTTCAAAGCTTACACAGCTTTTTCATAAGAATTTCCTACAATAGGAGCAACATCAACAACACGCTGCATATGATGTCTAAATTAAAGCAATATAAACCTATTCCAAAAGATTTATTTTTCAAAATTAGTATTTTAAAAACCATGATGTACTGTGGAGTCCTTTGGGGTCTCTACCACCAACAAGGTTGGGCAATGACCAGCGATCAAGATCATATTATCTTCCCGTTTTGGCTAAATGGCATTCAAGCGCATAAATATGCCAAAAAGCATTGGCCCAACTACACTCCACGACGCATTACACCAGAAGATTTTGAGGCATCGCTATTACCGACATTGACACGCCTTAAGGTCATCCCTGCGTTGCATAGCTCAAGTCACATCCGTCTCAAGCTCACAACCTCACAAATGCGTTTATTCTTTTTTAACCAAGATAAGATTCAAATGGCATAAAACCCTCAATGCATGTTTGACCTCTGCATGCACTGAAAAGTATTTGCTTTTTTCAAATTTCGCGCTAATTTAAATTAAACAAAAACTACTATAAAGGAATGAAAATATGACTACAGTTGCCCAAGTACTTAGAGACAAAGCTTATCAAGAAATCTACACCATCACCCCAGATGCGACTGTACTCGAAGCCATTTCCCTGATGGCACAAAAAGGCATTGGTGCCCTCGTTGTGACCCATGAAGGCACAGTCGTTGGTATTTTGTCTGAGCGTGATTACACACGTAAAATCGCCCTGATGGAAAGAACATCTTTCGATACCTCTGTCAGCGAAATTATGACTGGGAGCGTAATCACCGTGACAAGTGCAGCGACTGTCGAAGAATGTTTAGAGCTTATGACAGATCGCCATTTACGTCATTTACCTGTCGTTGAGGAACAGAAATTAACTGGCTTAATCTCCATCGGCGACCTTGTAAAAGCAGCAATGGATGATCAACGCAAACTGATCGAACAACTTCAACAATATATTTCAGGCTAAACTCAATAACTCCCCCTTAATAAAGTTTAAGGGGGGAATCTAGAAATCAAAATTTTTCATATAATTCACCAAATGTAATGACATACACAATACAAATTAATTACTTTTCTCAATTTCATTTATTATGTTGAAATCTGCTTTAGATAAACTAGCCCACCTTGATGCCATCATTTTAGAATTGGAACGCTTGATGGTTTCTATGAAAGACGATGAACTGCTGCAATACCACCGACGTACGATTAATTTGGAGATTGCTACTTCTATCGCTGAAATTTTAGATGCAAAAGCTATTATTTATGCGCTACATCCTGAGTTAATTCCAATTACATCAAGCATTAACCACACTTTTTATAAAAATTATGTCAAAAAAAATATCCCAGTTAAAAACTGGGATACTTCGAATATAGATCGGGCTATACAACTGCAAAAGATTTTTGCACCATCAACAGATGATGAGCAGCTTAGTCTTTTTTAATGGCAGTAATTAATTTAAACCTAATTTTTCAGCCACATAGTCTGAGTCTTTATCGCCACGGCCTGAAACGTTAACCACAATCTTCACATCTTTAGCAAGTTTTGGCGCTTCACGAATTGCCCAAGCAACCGCATGTGAACTTTCTAGTGCAGGAACAATACCTTCCACACGTGAAAGCGTCATGAATGCATCTAAACATTCTTGGTCTGTCGCTGTTGTATATTCAACACGGCCTAGGTCTTTTAACAAGCTATGTTGTGGCCCCACTCCTGGATAATCCAAACCTGATGCAATTGAATGCACTGGTAATGGTTCACCCTGTTCATCTTCAAGGACATAACATGCCATGCCATGAATTTGACTTGGCTTACCCAATGTCAACGTCGCAGAGTGCATATTGGTATCTAAGCCATGACCAGCCGGCTCTACACCCACAAGTTTAACATCGGTGTCATTGAGGAATGCTGTAAATGCACCAACGGCATTGGATCCACCACCCACACATGCAACCACATAGTCAGGATTTGCACCAAAACGCTCGTTGGTCTGAACTTTAATTTCATCACCAATAATTGACTGGAAGTCACGAACCATTTTCGGGAATGGATGTGGACCAACCACTGAACCAATCGCATAAATAAAATTGGTTGGATCTTTTAAATATTCTTCAAATGCGCTATCTACTGCATCTTTGAGCGTAGCTGTACCACGAGTAACAGAGATTAGGTTGGCACCTAAAATCTTCATTTTCACCACGTTTGGATGTTCTTTTTCAATATCCACTTGCCCCATGTGAATTTCACATGGAATACCCACCAAGGCACAAGCCGTTGCTAATGCCACACCATGCTGACCTGCACCAGTTTCTGCGATCACTTTGGTTTTACCCATATATTTTGCTAATAATGCTTCGCCAAGGCAGTGGTTAATTTTATGCGCGCCAGTATGGTTAAGGTCTTCACGCTTGAGGTAGATTTGTGCCCCACCTAATTTGTCAGACAAGCGCTTCGCATAAAACAATGGGCTTGGACGTCCAACATAATGTGCAAACAACTCTTTCAATTCATTTTGAAATTCTTCTGTATGACGAATTTGCTCATAAGCAACATTAATGTAATCCATTGCCTGTTTTAAATCTGGTGGAATGAACTGCCCACCGTATTCACCGAAGAAACCTTCTTCATTAGGTAATGCGATACCATTAATTTGATGATCCATCATATTTCCTTCATGTTGTATGCAGAACAAAGACTTTTAAATACTATCCAATTTTGAAAATAAGAAAAAATGCAAAATTGGAGTAAGTAATATAAACATCATTGATAAAAAAAAGTATCGTTTTAAAGCTTTAGCGCGCTAAATATTTCGTCATATCTTCCACACCTTTGAGGGTCATTGGGAACATATGATCTTCAAAGATTTGTTTAATCACAGCTATGGTTTGGGTGTAATGCCAATAACTTTCTTCTTCGGGGTTTAACCATGCTGTTTTATCAAAATGATTGCGTAAGCGCTGTAACCACACCTGACCCGCTTCATCATTCATATACTCCACAGAACCACCTACAGAGTTCAATTCATACGGTGCCATACTCGCATCACCGACCACGATGACGCGGTAATCTCGACCATAGGTGTTGAATAGATCCCAAGTATTCATACGCGTGCTTGAACGGCGAATATTATCTTTCCACACATAGTCATATAAACAGTTATGGAAATAGAAATACTCTAAGGTTTTAAATTCAGTTTTAGCCGCGGTAAAGAGCTTCTCACATTGGGCAATATGTGAATCCATCGAGCCCCCAACATCAAACAGCATCAAGACTTTAATGCGGTTACGTCGTTCAGGAACCAACTGCACATCCAAAATTCCTTGTTTGGCTGTTTCACGAATGGTTCCGTCGATATCTAGCTCTTCTGCTGCACCTTGGCGGGCAAATTTACGCAAACGACGCAAAGCCATCTGCATCTGACGACTACCGAGAATCTGCTCATCATCTAGGTTTCGGTATTGACGTTGTTCCCAAACTTTCACCGCAGATCGTTTACGACCAGGCCCACCGATACGCACACCTTCAGGATGGTCACCATAGGCACCAAAGGGCGAGGTACCGCCCGTACCGATCATCCGATTACCACCTTGATGCTTTTTATGCTGTTCGCGTAAACGCTCTTCAAGCATTTTCATCAATTCTTCTAATGATCCGGCTTTTTTTAATTCTTCTCGTTGTTCAGGTGTTAGATGTTTTTCGATGAGTTCAAGATCAAACCAATCCTTTGGCAATTTATGCACCTGATTTAATAGTTCATCCAAATCAAAGGTCGATATACCGTCAAAATAGTCTTTCATTGCGCGGTCGAACTTATCAAAGTAACGTTCATCTTTGACCATGACGGTTTTTGCAAGCTGATAAAATTCATTTTGATCTGCAAAGACCAGCCCTACTGCCACTGCTTGGTTCAAGTCAATCAATTCACGAGTTGAAACAGGAACACCGTATTTTCGAAGGGTATAAAACAATCGCACAAACATAGGCGAATAAAATCCAATAAAAATTAAATATCAGGAGGTCAAATCCAGTGTGAATGCATGTGATCTTGTTATTTCATCTGCAACTGAGTCTTGCCTTACATCCACCATTATGAAAAATTGATCCCTACAAGTAAAGCCAAAAGCTTTTACTGCGTGTTCATATACGTTGCCCTACTACCCAAAGAAACACATACAGCATGATTTATTCGCAAGTCGCATTTCTATTATTAAGCGATTGTTTAAGAGTTTCATATTTGTGTTGAACATTGAGGCGATCTTGCTGCAAATGTTCAATAGATACGATTTTATGAAAACCTTGATGGTTTCTATAGCGGTTAAAGTCACTTAGATGCAAGATCACAAAATCATAGTATTTCAGCTCAAGTACAGTTGCAGCACAGGCCTTTTGCTGAATGGCCGTTTGAGCTGCGAGATGATCTGATTTATCAATGAGCTTTTCTTTAAGTTGATGTTCTGCAACTTGCGCCCAATACGCATCCTGGAGTAGCTGTTGATGCTGCTGTTCAAACTGAGCATCATCCATCGCATAGCTAAAACTAGAAAAATAAAAACTCGCAACCAACAAGAGTGCTGCCGACTTAAACCTCCTAGGTACAGCAATGTGTACACAAGAAACGTATGCTCTTGTCTGCATAATTCACCCTTATATTTTTTAATACTCAAAATAAAAGCCGGATAACCGGCTTTTAAATCTTTGATAGAATTGATATCAATTAACGACGTGACATAAATGCTAGACGCTCAAGTAATTGCACATCTTGTTCATTCTTAATCAAGGCACCATAAAGCGGTGGAATTGATTTTGATTTATCCCTATTGCGTAAAATATCTTCTGGCATATCATCCGCCATCAACAAACTCAACCAATCAATCAACTCAGAGGTTGAAGGCGGTTTCTTTAAACCCGGAATTTGACGTAATTTAAAGAAAATTTGTAATGCTTCAGAGACCAAGGTACTTGAAATATTTTCAAAATGTACATCGATGATTTCACGCATGGTTGCTTCGTCAGGGAATTCAATATAATGAAAGAAACAACGACGCAAGAAGGCATCTGGAAGTTCTTTTTCATTATTTGAAGTAATGATCACGATTGGACGTTGTGTTGCCGTAATCGTTTCACCCGTCTCATACACAAAGAAGGACATTTTATCGAGTTCATGCAGCAAATCATTAGGGAATTCGATATCTGCTTTATCAATCTCGTCAATTAGAAGTACACAACGTTCTTCACTGGTGAACGCTTCCCAAAGCTTACCCGGCTTAATATAGTTTTTAATGTCATAAACACGGTCATCACCCAACTGACTATCACGTAGACGAGATACGGCGTCATACTCGTATAAACCTTGTTGAGCCTTGGTCGTCGATTTGATATGCCACGTAATGAGCTTAAGCCCTAAGCTTTCAGCCACTTGTTCGGCTAAAAGAGTTTTACCTGTCCCCGGCTCACCTTTAACCAAAAGTGGCTTTTGCAATGAACGTGCAGCTTTTACTGCAAGTTTTAAGCTATCGGTCGCAATATATTGATCTGTACCAGTAAATTGTTGAGTTTCAACAGACATGATATAACCTTATTTTTTTATTTAAAGCGGTGAAATTTTCTTGTTAACAACGTGCTGTGGTTTCGCTGCATTGTATTTGGTCCAAAAATAACCAAGGACTAAACCAATACCCACCACAAAGAGAATCAGCGATAGATTCAACCAAACCAATGACTGATCTTTTGTTAATACACCAAAAATCAAACCAAAAATCGCAGGTGCGATTGCTGCATTTGAACCTTCAGAAACGGTTGGTGTTAATAAAATAGCAAATACGATAAGCCAACCAATGGCACCAATCGTTTTGGGTAAGCGCTTCATCAGCCCATACCAACACAACAAAGCAATTACAGCCCCACCTAAGTAAACCGTAATTGCAATACTGCTTTCAGGAATTGAGTCCAATACCGATACTACACCATTCATTTTCACAACTCCTGAATTAACTTAAGCGCCGCGCAAGCCTTCTGGCTCTACTGCATTTGGGTCAATTAAACCTTCTGGAGGCATTTGAATAAAGAACCCTTTTGTTTCAATAGAATCTATGACATGCAATACGTTTACACGTGCAAGTTTGCGTGATTCACTGAGTTCTAGATCCATGACAAATGTGGCACGACCAAATGCTGTACGTAAAGCATCAGGCATTACTGCAAGCGGATCTGTCGCTTCAGTTTCGTTTTCATTAACTTCAGGACGAGCAATATAAAGATACATTTCATCTTTTTTGCTCGATTTGTAGATAGAACAGTACATAATTGAATCAATACTCATTAAACGCAAGGCAAAGGATACATCAAAAAAAAGACTGATACATTAGTGTTTATTAACGCATCAGTCGTGAATTTGTATAAGTGATAGTTCTTTAATCAATCAGAACTTATTCCATCACTTTCATTTGACCAGAAAGATAGCTTTCATCGGCATGCAGTACTTCAATTAAAGGCTTCGTCAGCAAATCATAGCGCCAACCCAATAGGTAGCTCGGTAAATCCTGTTCATCATTATGAAAAACCACATGCTGATATAAGGCATTTAACCATTTTTTACGCATTAAAACTTCTTTAGGCACAGTGGTTTCTTGTACTGCACGCTGAATGACTGTATCGACGCGCGAACCAATATCCTGAGACGAATGACGAATTGGACGTGCCATACGCAGCGGCCATTCAGCTTGTTCTGGTAAAAACTTCAACAAATCTAAAATAATTTTACCATGCTCACGCACAATGTTCGGACGAATGTCTTTCACCGCACTCAATTGAAAATTATTTTTTGGATTTTTTTCAACCATATCAATGATGGTTGAGTTTTTAAGAATAAAGCTACGTGGCTGATTTAAGGCTTTCACCATTTGCTCACGCCAAACGGCCAATTGTTGAATTTGCATGAGCTGTCGACGTGAATGTCGATAATTACCAATATCGTGATACAGCATATGGATCGGCGTTTCAGTGCCAATTTCATAAGTTAAATTTTTGCAGTCCTCAAGCACACAATTTAATAAACTTTTCGCAGCCAATTCATTCTGAATCGTATGGCTTAAATTCATTAAATAATGTACATCATTCGCTGCATAGTTCAATTGCTCGGCACTGAGTGGACGAGCCAACCAATCTGAACGTGTCTGATCTTTATCTATATCTACATCGAGCATAGTTTTTAAGGCATTTTGATAGCTGACTTGTAAGCCATGCCCTAAAAATGACATCCCAACTTGTGTATCAAAGACATTTTCTAAAGACTTATGCTGTGCATAGTGATAAATCAGGTCGATATCTTCACTACAAGCATGAAAAATGTTTTGCTGAGCCGCAAATAATTTTTGCCAGAATTGGCTTAAATCGAGGGTTGTACCATCAAGTAAATACACCTGATTTTGTACATTAATTTGGAAAAGTCCAAGTTTGGGCCACAGGGTATCTACTTTTATAAACTCGGTGTCGAGTCCGTAAATCGAGCTTTGGTCCATAAGATTTAAAACAGAATTTAAATCTGGCTGATTTTGAATGAATTGATACATAAGTTGCTGAGTCTAATTTTAGATGCTCTATGAGCTTATATTAACTGATATATATTATTTATCTATGAGGAAAAACGTTATTTTAGTGACTTATTTTCTTTATTTGGCTTTTTTATTCATTATAAATAAAAACTTTAATCGTTATTAAGTATAAATAATTAGGTGAATTTTATACAAAGCGAAACGAGTTTCGCTCTATAGTTACTTCATTCGCATTCGGTTATGCACGGCCTGACTTAAAGTATGACTATCCACATATTCAAGCTCACCACCCTGTGGTACACCCTGTGCAATACGGGTCATTTGTATTGGTAAATGCTTGGTCGCTTCAACCAAATAATGTGCTGTCGCTTGACCTTCTACCGTTGCATTGGTCGCCAAGATCACTTCTTGCACTTTACCATCACTTAGTCGTTGAATTAAATATGGAATACCAATTTCGTCGGGGCCAATACCATCGAGTGGCGACAAATGTCCACCCAATACATGATATTTCCCTCTAAAACTGCCACTTTGCTCGATTGCCATGACATCTGCAGGAGATTCAACCACGCAAAGCAGTTGATCATCACGTTCTGAAGAGACGCAAATATTGCATACTTCATCTTCAGTCAATGAATGGCAAATGGAACATTCATGAATATAGTTGGTTGCTTCAGTCAAGGCATGTGCCAAACCTACAGCGCCTTCCCTATTTTTCATGATTAAGTGCAGTGCCATACGTTGAGCCGACTTTGGCCCAACGCTTGGCAAAATACGCAATGCCTGTACAAGTTGATCAAAACGATCACTAAACATTCAACGTATTCCTTAGAATAAACCTGAAAGACCTGGTGGAAGACCCATACCAGAGTTTGCAGATTTCAGTTTTTCTTCTGAAATCGCTTCAGCTTGACGTGAAGCATCATTCATTGCCGCTGCAATTAAGTCTTCAATCATATCTGCATCATCTTGAAGTAGTTCAGGATTGATTTCGATACGTTTCACTACATGACGTGCAGTCATAGTAACTTTAACCAGACCACCACCTGCTTCAGCGTGAACTTCAACTTGTGCAAGCTCTTCCTTGGCTTTTTTAATGTTGCTCTCAACTTCTTTTTGCATGCGTTGAGCTTGCTGCATGAGCATATTAATGTTCATAAAAATCTCCGAACAAAACTGATGAATTCACTTTAGATAAGATCTAAACCGCGTGAAAGATCGCGAATAATATCATTAATATCTTCTAAACCAACAGATACGCGAATTAAACCTTCGCTAATCCCTGCTGCTTTTTTCGCTTCTGCTGACATTCTGCCATGAGAAGTCGTTGCAGGATGGGTAATTGTTGACTTAACATCACCCAAGTTACTTGTAATAGAAAGGAACTTAGTATTATCAATCACTGTCCAAGCGCCTTCACGTTCGCCTTTCACAACAAACGATACAACTCCGCCAAAGCCTTTTTGTTGTTTTTTCGCCAACTCATGACCTTCGTGATTTGGAAGTCCCGCATAGTACACTTTTTCAACTTTCGGGTGTGCATCCAACCATTCAGCTAAAGTCTGAGCACTTACACAGTGAGCTTTCATACGTAAGCTTAAAGTTTCTAGGCCTTTCAGGAAGATCCATGCATTGAATGGACTCATCGAGTTACCCAGTGTACGAATAACACCTGTAATCTCTTCCATCAATTTTGCACTACCTACAACAGCACCACCGAGCGCACGACCTTGACCATCAATATATTTTGTTGATGAGTAGATCACGAGGTCCGCACCAAATTTAATCGGTTGCTGTAACACCGGTGTACAGAAAGTATTATCGACTGCAAATAATGCCCCATGCGCATGTGCAATATCAGCAATGGCTTGTAAATCCCCTACTTGAGCTAATGGGTTTGACGGTGTTTCAATAAACAAGAGGCGTGTCGTTGGACGAATCGCTTGTTTCCAAGCATCTAAATCTTCCAAATCAACAAAAGTAACGTCAACACCAAATTTGATGACATATTTTTCAAACAGAGAAATGATCGAACCAAAGACAGCACGTGAACACACCACATGATCGCCAGCTTTCAAATATGCCAAAGTGATCGCGTGTACGCCCGCCATACCTGAACTTGTCGCAACAGCGGCTTCAGCACCATCCAAAACAGCTAAACGTTTTTCGAAAGCTTGTACAGTTGGATTGGTATAACGTGAATAGGTATTGCCTTCAATTTGACCTGAAAATTTTGCTGCGGCATCTGCTGCACTTTCACAAACAAATGATGAAGTCAGGAAAATTGGCTCACTATGTTCACCCTCAAAAGTACGAGTATGACCTGTACGAATCGCTAAAGTCTCTAATTGGTATTCGATGTCGTCTTGTTGGCTCATCTGTATTACTCAGTCGCGAAGAACTGCCTTTGTGAAGAATTGCCAATATTTTGAGCGTCTAAGCTATTTAAGGTCAAGGTAAAATACTAAATTATCGCTTAGACTTCGACCAATCCTACAAGGACTTAGGCAATTGACAGTTATGCACCCTTTCAAACAGAAATTTCTGGCGCAGCAAAAGAAAATTAAACACTTGTCTACACGTGTGTTTAATGCAAAATCGTTGGTCCTTTCTCAATCGACACCCTATGAAGTAATTACTGAATATAAACATGCAAAAGTTCGGTATTACGCTTCGCCTGATCGTAAATACAAAGAACCCTTAGTGTTTGTTGCTCCACTGGCCATCAATATGGCGATTTATGATTTGTATCCATATCGCTCATTGGTTAAACATTTTCAACACAGTGGCTTTGATGTCTATTTGCTGGAATGGGGAAAATTAAACTATCAAGATCGTTTCTTAAATTTTCTATCGTTTATTGATGATGTGATTCCACATTGTATTGATCAAATTTGTGAGCATGCAGATAGTCGATACATCTCGCTACACGGTTGGAGTATGGCTGGAGTCTTTGTCACGCTGTATACCGCATTACATCAACCTGAACATGTTAAAAATCTAATGGTGATGGGCGCGCCGATTGATAGCTATGCCTCAGGTCGTATCGGAAAGCTATTTCAAAAAACCAATCGCTTGCTTTCACGTAGTAAGAATTTACAAGATACGGTCTACACAGGGAAAATCCCTAAACATTTTATCCATACACCGGGTGTGCTCAATGCGATTGGATTTAAAATCGTCGATCCACTGGGTTGGTTCAAAAGCCAAAAAAAATTTTTATCTAACTTAGATAATCTGCATGATCTGTATGAACATGCAACCATGGGCGATTTTCTCAATCACATGATTGACTATCCGGGTGGAATTAACCAAGACATGGTGTTCAATGTTTGGCTACAAAATCCACTTAAAAACGGCATTATTCAATTGAAAGATAAAGTTATTAAATTAAAAAATATCCACTGCTCTTTGTTGATTGGCGCGGGTTCTACCGATCAAATCGTTACTGCTGATGCAGCAAGTCCTTTAGGCGAATTGACAAGTAGTCAAGATGTCACGTTTACTCTCATTCCCGGTGGTCACCTCGGCCTGATGTCGAGTCAAAAAAGTGCCAATCAATTTTGGCCAACTTTGACCCAGTGGCTTACACAAAGATCCAGTTTATTGAAATAAAAAATTTAGAGGGTAAAGATGATTCAGTCAGTTGCATTTATCGGATTGGGCGCAATGGGTTACCGTATGGCAGCGCACCTACCAAAACAGTTCGACACGGTTTATGTCTGGAATCGAAACTTTACCAAGGCAGAGCAACATGCTGCTGAATTTGGTACGCAAGCGGTTGCATTAGAGCAAGCAGTACAAGCGGACATTATTTTTTCATGCCTACCCATCAGCCAAGATGTTGAAAATTTAATTGCGAGTGTGACGCTGAAATCAGGCTCGATTTGGGTCGACTGTACCAGCGGTGTGCCAGAATCTGCAAAAAAACTCGCTGCAGCCTTAAAGCAACAAAACGTTTCGTTCTTAGACGCCCCTGTGAGTGGACAAACCATTGGCGCTGAAACGGGAACATTAACCGTCATGATTGGTGGTGACGCAGCAGCCTTTGAACGTGCATTACCTGCGATCCAAACATTTGGCAGACTGATTAAACATGTGGGTGAACCGGGTGCGGGTTTTGCTGTTAAAGCTGTAAACAACATGTTAATGGCTGTAAATCTTTGTGCAGTTGCTGAAGGATTCACCACCTTAAAAGCGCATGGCGTAGACTTACATGAGGCACTCGATTGTATTAATGCGTCGAGTGGTAAAAGTAATGTGACTGAAACAGTTTTACCTCAGCGCGTACTGAATCGTAGCTTCCCATTAACCTTTGCACTTCCATTACTTGCAAAAGATACGGGAATTGCTGTTGATCTGGTGCGACAAGCAAAACTTTCAGCACCTGTGCTCTCTTTGACGCAAAATTTAATCCAAGCAGCAAGCGATCAAGCTGAAGAAAACAGTGATTTTTCAAGCGCTATGATTATGTATGAAAAATGGAGTAAAATTACAATTGAGTAATAACTCGCCATTGAATAACGATAAATAACCATCATATTGTACTCTAGTGTCATAACACACATTGTTACAAATGACAGAGGAAACTCGCATGAACAAATTTACCCTCGCAACTTTGCTAGGTGCTGTAACTTTAATCGGGGCTTCTACTGCTGTTTTAGCATCTGAGCAAGAATGCCAAAAGTTGAAAAATGACCATGATGTGATTTATGCGTCGAAAGGTTTCTGCTTTAAAGATCCTGATGCTAAAGCGAAGTTTGGCAATGACAATTGCTACACAACTAAGCCTAAATTTTCAGAAAAAGAGCAACAACGACTTGACGCGATCAAAGATCGTCAGAAAGAATTGAACTGTAAATAATTACGATTCAATTCGCTCAAGGAATTTAGCAATGACTTATGATGATCAAAATATTTTTGCTCGGATTTTACGTGGAGAACTTCCTGCGTTTAAAGTCTATGAAGATGATCAAGTACTCGCTTTTATGGATGTCATGCCACAGGCCGAAGGTCATACGCTCGTAATTCCTAAAACCCCTGCTATTACGCTGCTTGATTTAGATCCAGAAGCGGCTGCTTATACCATTCAGGTAGCTCAAAAAGTTGCGAAAGCAATGGAAAAAGCCTTAGACGTGAAAGGTATCGTATTGATGCAGTTGTCTGGCGCTGCTGCGGGTCAAACTGTTCCGCATGTGCATTTCCACCTGATTCCGACTTCAGTCCATGAACTAGGTAAACATGCCGCACAAATGGGCGATATGGAAAAAATCAAAGCCATTGGCGAAAAAATCAAAGCAGCACTTTAAGTTCAATTGAATTTAAAGTGATGATCAATGGAGCTTCGGCTCCATTTTTTATGTCTCGAATATTATCCCAAGAACTTTTAGCTGCAAAATTTACTGTTCAATACAACTCTAAGCATTTAATAAATATTATTTTTTATAAGTATAAAAGCAATTTAAACCAAAAATCACCTTTCACCGTTTTGAAATATTTCCTTAATAGAACTGTCTTATTTGTAATGAATACTTAGCGCCATTAGATAGCGAAATTACTTCTAGCCAAGCTACTGATAAAACATATTGATATGACTGGAAAAGTCTTCTGGAGCTTCAAATGAAAAAAACTCTATGTGCATTAGCAATCGGGGCAACAATTCTTACACCAATGATGGCGTCTGCTGCAGATGTAAAAATTTATGGCCGTGCACATGTCTCTCTTGACTATCTAGATGATGGTAAAGATTACAACGAAGTTGGTCTTTCTTCTAACGCTTCACGCTTAGGCTTCAAAGTAGATCAAAAAATTAATGATGACCTCAACGTATTCGCTCAAATTGAGCAAGAAGTAAACTTTGCAAGCGGTAGCCAAGACAGCAAAGGGGTAGATTTTTCAACACGTGACACATTCGTGGGTTTAAAAAGTTCAACTTATGGTCAAGCACGTGTAGGTCGTTTTGACAGCCCATTTAAAGTCGCACGTAGCCCTGTGAACTTCTTCGGTGACATGGTTGGTGACGTTCGTAACGTAACACGTGTAGGCAACTTAAAATTTGATGAACGTAATGAAAACACCATTGAATATAAATCGCCAAAATTTGGCGGTGGTTTCAATGTATTAGCTGCAATGTCGATGCATTCAGGTACACAAATTGACCGTGAAGCAGATGGCGAAGGCAAAGATGACAACAAAGCCTATGACCTTGCTCTAACTTATAAAGAAGGTCCAATTGATTTTGCAGCAGCATACGAAAAGTATGATGAAAATGCAGCAAACGCAGCAGGTGGCGCAAGTCGAGATGCATTCCGCATTGCCGGTGCATATAAGTTAACTGAAGAATTGAACTTGGGTGCTTTATACCAAATTGCGAAACACGACAACGATACAACCAACCCAGATGCTCAAGTTTTTGGTGTAGCTGGCGAATATAAAGTAACGCCTAAAACCTCAGTACGCGGTGAATACTTCTACCGTGACGTAGATGCTGATGATGCTAATGCAAGCTTGATCGGTGTGGGTGTAGAACATAAGTTGGATAGCACTTTACGCGTATACGGCAACCTAGCAACTGTGCTTAACGACAAAAACTCTAAACTTAACCCTTGGAAAGAAGGTCGTAGCTTCGGTAACGGTATCGCAGGGATCGGTGATGAAAATGCAACTGCACTTTCTCTTGGTCTGCGTTACGACTTCTAAGCTGCAATATCTCCCCCAAAAGACATACTCCGGTATGTCTTTTTTTTACTCAAATATAGTGTCTCAAGACTAAAATAAGCTAAGTTCATCATGTATCAAATATTTAAAAAGTATTTAAAAAACTTAGTCCAGCCTCTTTAACATTAACCATATAGAGATCGTTTAACAGCACTACATGAATAGCCCTTTTTTTTAGCAAAACTTAAACATAACAAATAAAAATCTTATTCACTCAATAAAGATTCTCATTATTAATAATGTAACTTTTAGTAAATATAGTAAATTAGTCAGAATTTAAAATATAAATATAAGCGTTTTAGTCGGATTTGAAATAATTAAACACAAGTGTTTTAGTCAAGTATTTAAAATAAAAAAATTAGTTTATTTTTTAACTATTAAACACTATAAGTAATTGTATTTAAATTACTTAATAATATATTTTTATTTTAACTGTTCAACCTAATTGCTTTTTGTATATATTTGTTAATAATATAGTACAAGTTTAAAGAATAGGCTTATCTCCATGAGCTTAAAATTCAAAGATTTAAATCGTCGTGTGGTCAGAGAAATAACCGCAATACTAATAATTAAAGTGATTATTTTAATGATCATTAAGAACATCTGGTTCGACGCCCCTACTATCCCTAAAAACTTTGACAATCAAGTTGCCGAGCATATTGCTGGCAGTCCTTCCCAAATCAAGGAGACACGTTGATGATTTCTGAAAGCGTGGTCGATCTTTCGCGGTTCCAATTTGCAATGACCGCGATGTATCACTTTATTTTTGTTCCACTGACTTTAGGTCTGGCTTTTATTCTTGCCATCATGGAAACCACTTATGTGATTTCTGGCAAAGAAATTTATAAAGACATGACTAAATTCTGGGGAAAACTCTTCGGTATTAACTTCGCATTAGGTGTTACTACTGGTTTGACCATGGAGTTTCAGTTCGGTACTAACTGGGCGTATTACTCACACTATGTCGGTGATATTTTCGGTGCACCATTAGCCATTGAAGGTCTGATGGCATTCTTCCTTGAATCAACATTTATTGGTTTATTCTTCTTCGGCTGGGATCGCCTATCTAAAGTTCAGCATTTGGCTGTAACTTGGTTAGTTGCACTTGGCTCGAACATGTCTGCACTATGGATTTTAGTAGCCAATGGTTGGATGCAAAACCCAGTCGGTTCCGCTTTTAACTATGAAACTATGCGTATGGAAATGGTGGACTTCGGTGCACTGATTTTCAACCCTGTAGCTCAGGTTAAATTCGTACATACCGTATCTGCAGGTTATGTGACTGGTGCTATTTTCGTACTAGCCATTTCAAGTTACTACTTATTAAAAAAACGTGACTTGCCATTTGCTCGTCGTTCATTCGCTATCGCTGCAATCTTTGGTTTAGCTTCTACACTTTCAGTGATCTTACTGGGTGATGAATCTGGTTATGAAATTGGTGATGTACAAAAAACTAAACTTGCTGCGATTGAAGCTGAATGGGACACTCACCCAGCTCCAGCGCCATTTACTTTGTTTGGTATTCCAAATAAAGAAACTATGTCTACTGACTACGCGATCAAAATTCCTTATGTCATGGGGATTATCGCAACACGTTCAACTGATAAAGAAGTAACAGGTATTAAAGACCTGATCGTACAACACGAAGCGCGTATTCGTAACGGTATGGTGGCTTACTCACAGTTAGAACAACTTCGTGCAGGCGATACGTCTCCTGAACTTAAAGCAGCATTTGCTGAGTCTCAAAAAGACTTGGGCTATGGTTTGCTTCTGAAAAAATACACAGACAAAGTGGTCGATGCTTCTGACGAACAAATCAAAGCTGCTGCAAAAGACACTATTCCACATGTTCCAAGCTTGTTCTGGGCATTCCGTGCAATGGTTGCTTCTGGCTTCTTAATGCTCCTTCTGTTCGTACTGGCTACCTTTGCTGTCGGTAAACGTAATGCAGAAAACAAACCATGGTTATTGAAATTTGCCTTGTTTGCACTTCCACTCCCTTGGATTGCTGCGCAAACAGGTTGGTATGTTGCCGAAGTTGGTCGTCAACCATGGACCATTGGTGAAGTCCTACCTACACACCTTTCAGCTTCTAGCTTAAGTACAGGTGATGTATGGGGTTCTATCCTTGCATTGGCAGCGTTCTACACTGTACTGCTGATCATTGAAATGTACTTAATGATTAAATTCTCACGCCTTGGCCCAAGTTCTCTACATACTGGTAAATACCACTTCGAGAAACTTGAAGCTGCAAAAAAGGCAAATGAGGAGGCTCAAGCATGATCGAATATGAATTACTCAAAATCATTTGGTGGGTCTTAGTCGGTGTCCTACTGATCGGCTTCGCCCTCACCGATGGCTTCGATATGGGCTCAATGGCGATCATGCCATTCGTAGGTAAAAAAGACGAAGAACGTCGTGCGGCAATCAATACGATTGCCCCACACTGGGACGGTAACCAAGTTTGGTTTATTACTGCCGGTGGTGCACTGTTTGCAGCATGGCCAATGGTATATGCAACTGCATTCTCAGGCATGTACTGGGCACTGTTACTGGTACTCTTCGCCCTCTTCTTACGTCCAGTCGGTTTTGACTACCGTTCTAAACTCGAAAATACCAAGTGGCGTAATTCTTGGGACTGGGGTTTAGCAATTGGTGGTGCCGTTCCTGCCCTCGTATTTGGTGTTGCATTTGGTAATATGTTCCTTGGTGTTCCATTCACTATGGACGAAACTGTTCGCTCAACTTATACAGGTAGCTTCTTTGCACTGCTTAACCCATTTGCTTTAGTTTGCGGTATTGTGAGTTTATCTATGCTTTGCGCTCATGGTGGTGCATGGCTCATGCTTCGTACAGACGGCGACCTACGTGCACGCTCTGCAAAAGCGACTCAACTTATGGGTATCGTATTCTTGGTTTGCTTCTTACTTGCAGGCGCATGGTTATACTTCGGTAATATCCAAGGCTACACATTAGCGCAACCATTTGACACAAATGGCGTTGCTAACCCATTGGCTAAAGAAGTGATCACCAATGCCAATCCAGGTTGGATGAACAATTATAGTATTTATCCTATTACTATGATTGCGCCAATCATGGCTATTTTAGGTGCACTGATCATCATCCTTGCCGCAGGTAAAGGCAAAGCAGGTTTCAGCTTCCTTGGTTCAAGCTTGGCAGTCATTGGTGCAATCTTAACCGCTGGTTTTGCATTGTTCCCTTTCCTTATGCCATCGAGCATCAACCCAACTGTAAGTTTGACTATGTGGGATGCGGTTTCAAGTAAAAATACCCTGACTGTGATGACAGTTGCCGCGTGTATTTTTGTCCCAATTATCCTGTGCTACACAACTTGGTGTTACTACAAGATGTGGGGTGTGGTCACTAACAAACATATTGAAGAGAATTCACACAGCCTATACTAAGGCTGTGTCTAAGGAGAAAAGACGATGTGGTATTTTGCTTGGATTCTCGGTATTTTGATGGCATGTTTTGCAGGTGTACTTAGTGCGCTTTACATCGAACATCATCAAGATCTAGATGAGGAATAACAAATGACTGATGCTGCTGTAGAAAAATCACTTGTAGAAAAGAAGCCAAATAAATTTGCAATGGTCATTTCCTGCCTGTTAGCTTTTCCTTTGGCAGCCGTGTTACTTGTACATCCTGCTGCCATGCTGGATGACAATGGTGGATATAGCCATCGAGCGCTGATGTTCATCATGATAGGTATTTCAGGTGGTTTTGTGCATGGTGTGGGTTTTACACCACACCATTGGTTCTGGAAATGGCTTTTTAGCCCCTTCCTCGCTTGGCCACTCATGTTATGGGGCTACTACACATGGTTCCTACATTAATTAATATCTAAATAAAGCCCTCACTTGAGGGCTTTATTATATTTACGATCAATTTCGGCTTTTTTTTCTGCTGTAATATCGTCTTGCATTTGAAAACAGCCTCTAAATTTTTCATGGATATGATGAATATATTTTTCTTTAGCGGCATGCCTTAGCAAAATTTGAGCTGCCATTATGATAAATCCATTGACTTGCTTCACTATTATTATGCGCTGAGCATCCGCCAACCCAGCTTTTCGCTGAATTAATGAGTTTCGACCAGTATGCACAATCGAATGCAAATTCTTTAACGAATAGAATTTAAACTCTTTAAACATTTCAACAATATGCTTAATTTCTACAACATTTTCTAACTTTGTAATTATTTCAGCTGCGGTAGGAATTTTCACATTCTGAAGCAACTCTTCTTCTCGTTGAATTTCAAATTTCTATATTAGGGGCGACCATTAGTAGCCAATATGCCCTCACCACAGCTTCAAATTGAATTCGAAATAATGCGATTGCAGATATATCTTGGCGTGATTCTAAAAGTTGTAAAATGGCTTCACCATGCTCCATGGATAATTCACAACATTCATAGACCAAATCAAGTCGCTGCACGCCACCAATAAATGCTGAATGATTTAACTCGTTATATAGCTCATCCAACATCGATTCAGAATCACGAAAATATCTATCAACATCAGCTTCCATTTTTTAAATGCCAAAATTTAAAATATAAAAAAAGCCGGATTAATTCCAGCTTTAAAATTTAACGATGCGTATGAATCGACATCACAATCCCCATCCCAGCGAGCATCGCAATTACGGCTGTACCACCATAACTCATCAACGGTAGTGGATCACCTGTTACAGGTAAAATCCCACTGACCATACCCGAGTTTAAAAATACAAAAAAGAAGAAAGTTAATCCTATCGCTCCTGCATAGAGTCGTCCAAAATTATGGAAGCAATTTAGTCCAATAATCAAACAGCGAACAATAATTGCTGTAAATAAACTAAATAAAAGAAATACACCAATAAAGCCAAACTCTTCAGCATAGGTCGACATGATAAAGTCAGTATGATGCTCTGGCAGATAGCCCAAGTGCGACTGCGTCCCTTCGGTATAACCCTTACCCATTAACCCGCCTGAACCAATGGCAATTTTAGACTGAATAATGTTCCAACCTGCACCAAGCGCGTCAGATTCAGGGTCAAATAACGTCAGTACACGTTTTTTCTGATATTCCTGTAAAAAAAACATCCAAAGTACAGGTGCTGCAATTGCAAAGGCGGTTAAAGCGCCTGCAATTAAACGCCACGACATACCACTTAAAAATAAAACAAAAATACCCGGAATAATCAAACCGATATTCAAATCAGGCTGTAAAGCGACCAATGCAAATGGAATCAATAATAAAATTAACGCCCCGACGATTTGTAAAAATTTCGGTGGAAATGGTTTTCGCGCAAAATACCACGCCATCATCAGTGGCATGGCAAATTTCATAAACTCACTCGGCTGCATACTGCCGATACCCGGTAAGCTAATCCAGCGTTTCGCCCCCATCCTTTTTTCACCAATGACCAAAACCAATAGTAGTAAAAATATACCGATGGCATATAAGTACGGACTCATGGATTGGTAAACTTTGGGAGGAATTTGCGCGCAGATCAGCATCACAATAAAGCCCACACCAAAACTTGTGGCTTGACGTAGTACCATTCCCGAATCTTCCGCAGTCGCACTATAGACAACCATCAGCCCCAATATTGCATTGAGTACCAAGAAGCAAAGTAACCATGGGTCTAAATGAAGTTTAGCCCATCGAGAAGAATCGTGTTTTATACTGCGGCCATCGCGTAATGACTGACGTAAAAAACGATACTGTTGAGAAGGGATCATTGCGAAACAGATCTAAAAAGGATGCGGGAATTATAGATTAAAGCGACAGTAAAAATCACTGTCCCTTAAATATTCCTTGAAATAATCATCCATTAACTTGAGACGCTAAAATTAAACGTGCCAATTCCAAGTCATCAGGATAGGTAATTTTAATATTGTCCGAACGACCTTGGACGACATTGACATGCTCACCGATAAATTCTAAAGCACTAGCCTCATCTGTGATGGTCGCACCAGCGGCAAGCGCTTGTTCAATGGCATTTTTCAGCACACCCAATTTGGCAATTTGTGGTGTTTGCGCTTGCCATAAAGTTGAACGATCTACCGTTGTTGATATAAGTGGCGCCGCTTCAACTCGCTTTAAAGTATCGCGTACGGGAATGGCGAGAATCGCACTTTGCTCAGAATTTACTGCCGATTGAACTAAATTTTCTAAGCTCAACTGCGAGACACATGGTCGTGCTGCATCATGAACGAACACCCAATCATCATCATTGGCAATCCTAGATAGATATTGCAATGCATTGAGTACAGAATGCACACGCTCTGCACCACCTAAACAAAAATGTGCCTTCTCTTGATTAGTGAGTGCCAATGTCTGAGCAACATTATCTTGCTCACCTATAGCCAACACATAGCCCGTCAACGGCAATTGGTTGAGACGTGCAACTGTGTGTTCAAGAACAGTTAGACCCGCAATGTTTTGATATTGTTTTAGTTCAGTTTTAGAAAATCGACTTCCTGAACCAGCAGCAGGAATAATAGCCCACAATTTAAGGTTCTGGTGGAAGTTCGGCTGGTTCTGACTCATTGGTACGTAGGTCTACTTTTGCGTTTGGATCAATATAAATTGGTTTGTACTGAGTACTGATCGTACTCATCTGCACGAAAGTTTCATGCGGTTTAATTAAACCTAAATCTAGACGAGCATGCTCTTCAATAGCTTCAACGCCATTTTTTAAATCGTATACTTCAGCTGCAAGTACGCGATTTCGTTCTTTTAATTCGTCATTGAGTTCGACTTGTTGTTGTATTTTCTGACTCAGTTGTTGATGTTGATGATAACCACCTTCACCGAACCAGTATAAATATTGAAACCCTGCGATCAAAAAGATCGCAAGGCCCAACAATGCTTTACTCGCTTTGGAGTCAAATACATTTAACATAGATAGCATGATCTGCTTAGTTCAAACCTTTGAACTCAGCTTTACCGCGATATGCAGCATTAGTCAATTCTTCAATACGAAGTAATTGGTTATATTTCGCTACACGGTCAGAACGGCAAAGTGAACCAGTTTTGATTTGACCCGCTGCTGTACCCACTGCAAGATCCGCAATAGTTGAATCTTCAGTTTCACCAGAACGGTGTGAAATTACTGTAGTGTAACCATTTGCTTTTGCAAGGTAGATTGCATCTAGAGTTTCAGTCAACGTACCGATTTGGTTGTACTTGATCAGAATCGAGTTACCCACTTTTTCATTGATACCACGTTGAAGAATTTTAGGATTCGTAACGAATAGGTCATCACCAACCAATTGGATTTTGTCGCCAAGGATTGAAGTGAGGTAAGACCAACCTTCCCAATCAGACTCGTCCAAACCATCTTCAATTGAGATGATTGGGTATTGTTTTGCAAAACCAGCAAGGTAGTCAGCAAATTGGTTGCTTGTGAATGCTTTATTGCCTTCACCTGCAAGGATGTATTGACCATCTTTGTAGAATTCTGAAGATGCACAGTCAAGCGCAAGCATAATATCAGAACCTGCTTTGTAGCCAGTTTTTTCAATTGCTTCAAGAATTACTGTAATTGCTTCTTCGTTAGAACGAAGGTTCGGTGCAAAACCACCTTCATCACCAACTGCAGTATTTAGACCTTGTTTCTTTAAAACTGATTTTAAAGAATGGAAAATTTCAGCACCAGCGCGTAAAGCTTCAGAGAATGAAGTGAAGCCAACTGGCTCAATCATAAATTCTTGAATGTCTACGTTGTTGTCTGCATGTGAACCACCATTTAGGATGTTCATCATTGGAACAGGCATAGTCAAAATGCTGTTATTACGAAGGTCTGCGATGTATTGGAAAAGTGGAATTTTCTTTTCATCAGCAGCAGCGCGCGCAGCAGCTAGCGATACCGCTAAAGTTGCGTTCGCACCTAATTTTTCTTTGTTTTCAGTACCGTCAAGCGCGATCATTGTGTTATCAATGTCTTTTTGTTCGAATACTGATTTACCCAACAATGCATCACGAATTACTGTGTTAACGTTGTTAACCGCTGTTTTAACGCCTTTACCTAAGTAACGAGCTTTGTCGCCGTCACGAAGTTCTAAAGCTTCACGAGAACCAGTTGAAGCACCAGATGGTGCACATGCACGGCCTACAACGCCAGAGGCTAAGATTACGTCTGCTTCGATGGTAGGGTTACCACGAGAGTCCAAAATTTCACGTGCACGAATGTCAACGATTTGGCTCATGAACAATTCCTCAGTTGATTAATAAAAATGATGCGTCAAAAGTGACGCATCAATGTGTATCGAATTAGTGTGTGTCTAACTTTGCGAAACCTTTGACTAAGGTATCGAGTTCTTTTAACTGTGCCAAGAAAGGTTCCAACTGTGACATGCGTAGCGCACATGGACCGTCACATTTGGCATTTTCTGGATCTGGATGAGCTTCTAGGAACAATCCTGCTAAACCAGTCGCCATACCTGCACGTGCCAGTGTCGTGATTTGTGCACGACGACCACCTGCAGAATCCGCACGACCACCCGGCGTTTGAAGCGCATGCGTAACATCAAAGAACACAGGGACATTCATTTCTTTCATGATGTCAAAGCCCAACATGTCTACAACTAAATTATTGTAACCAAATGCTGAACCACGTTCACAAAGAATCAGTTTGTCATTCCCTGCTTCCAAACACTTATGCAAAATATGACGCATTTCGTGTGGTGCGAGGAACTGTGCTTTTTTAATGTTGATGATGGCATCAGTTTTCGCCATCGCTTCAACAAGGTCAGTTTGACGGCTTAAAAATGCAGGAAGTTGGATAATATCCGCAACTTCAGCAACAGGCGCAGCTTGGTATGGTTCATGTACGTCAGTAATAATCGGCACATTAAAGTGTTTTTTAATGTCAGCTAACCACTCGATTCCTTTTTCCAGGCCTGGGCCACGGAAAGAGTTCAAGCTTGAACGATTGGCTTTATCAAAACTTGCTTTAAACACATACGGAATATCCAAGCGTTTGCAGATATCCACATATGTTTCAGCAATTTCAAAAGCAAGGTCTTTTGACTCAAGTACGTTCATGCCGCCGAATAGTACAAATGGCAAATGATTTGCCATTTGTATATCGCCTAAACGTACAATTTCCTGTGGTTTTAATTGTGACATTTAAACTCTTCCTGGTTTAGTCAAAAACACATTATTTCGCTTTTTGGTACTGCTTTTTAGCAGCATCAATAAAGCCTGCGAATAATGGGTGTCCATCACGTGGTGAACTTGTAAATTCCGGATGGAATTGTACAGCAATAAACCAAGGATGTTCAGGAATTTCAACAGTTTCAACAAGACGCTGTACTGGAGAATAACCTGAAATCTTCATGCCTTTTTCTTCAAGCACTGAGATATAACGGTTGTTCATTTCATAACGGTGACGATGACGTTCAACGATCTCTTCAGAACCGTAAACTTGTGCAGTTTTTGTTCCTGCAACCAATTCAGATTTTTGAGCACCAAGACGCATTGTGCCGCCTAAGTCAGAATCTGCATTACGTTGTTGAACTTCGCCGCGCTCATCTAACCATTCAGTGATTAGACCAATCAATGGTGATTTTGTAGAACGGTTAAATTCAGTTGAAGTTGCATCGCTAATACCCGCAACGTTGCGCGCATATTCGATCACAGCCAACTGCATACCTAAACAGATGCCAAGGAATGGCACACCGTTTTCACGTGCAAAACGAATCGCTTTCATTTTGCCTTCTGTACCACGTTCACCAAAGCCACCCGGCACTAAGATTGCATCCGCGTCTTTTAATACGTCGTTTACATCTTGGCTTTCAAGTTCTTCTGCATTGACATAATCAATTTGAACTTTCACACGGTTTTGAATACCCGCATGTAAAAGTGCTTCGTTTACAGATTTGTAAGCATCTGGAAGTTCAACGTATTTACCAACCATCGCTACACGAACTGTGTATTCAGGGTTCAGTAATGCATCTACAACATTATCCCAATCTGTTAAATCAGCTTCAGGAAGATCGTTATAGCCAAAACGTTCACAGATTAAATCATCAACGTTTTGTTCATAGAAAGTACGTGGAATTTGGTAAATAGAACGCGCATCTTTACATACTACAACTGCACGTGCTTCAACGTTCGTAAATAACGCAATTTTACGTGTAGTGTCAGCATCAACATCATGCTCTGTACGGCAGATCAGGATGTCTGGTTGAATACCAATCGACAAAAGCTCTTTTACAGAGTGTTGAGTTGGTTTAGTTTTTAATTCAGCAGCTGACTTAATATATGGGAGTAAAGTTAAGTGCATTAACATTGTGCGCTTATGACCTAGTTCGACCATAAGTTGACGTACAGATTCCATGAATGGGAGAGATTCAATGTCACCTACTGTACCGCCGATCTCAACGATCGCAACGTCATAGCCTTCACCTGCGCGAAGAACACGTTCTTTAATATTGTCAGTAATATGTGGAATAACTTGAACTGTACCACCGAGGTAATCACCACGACGTTCTTTATTCAAGACATCTTGGTACACTCGTCCTGAAGTAAAGTTGTTCAGTTTGGTCATTTTCGCACGACGCAAGAAACGTTCGTAATAACCCAAGTCTAAGTCAGTTTCAGCACCATCCTCTGTGACAAAAACTTCACCGTGTTGGAATGGACTCATAGTCCCTGGATCGACATTAATGTATGGATCCATTTTTACCATGGTTACTTTTAAACCACGGGCTTCTAAAAGCGCAGCCACTGATGCAGCTGAAATACCTTTACCTAGTGATGATACAACACCACCAGTAACGAAAATAAAATGGGTCATTAAGTTTCTCGTACAATGGAGCCTAAATTGGCCTACAATGTTGTGCGATTTTACTTTACTCTGTACCAAGAAAGCAAAGTCATTCCGCATCAATTCATAGAACAATTAACAATTGGCTATTGTAACAGCAATTATCATAAAAATTTAGAGTAAGTTCTTATCATTTCTATATTCTTATTTGCTGTTATAATGCAGTTATCCAATCCACACTTTTTTGTTTTGTGTAATTATGAATAAGAAACTTTTAATCTGCGGTGCAATCGCAACAGGTCTACTTCTTACAGCATGTGTAAAAAAAGAAGCACCAAAAGAAGAAGAACAGGAACAGGTTGAAGTTGCAGCATCTGAACCAACAGCATCTGTACCTACACAATTAGAACCAGTTGAAGAACAACCAGTTGTTGAAGAAACGACTCAGCAGCAAGTTGAAGTGATTCGTGAAGAAACACCGAATACAACAACTGAAATTCGTCGTGAACCTACTCCTCCTGCAGAAGCTCCTGCTCCAAAAGCAGAAGCACCTAAAGCAGCAGAAAAACCTGCGCAAGCTACTCAACCTAAACAAAACTCTGGTTCTGCACAGTCTGAAGATGACGCCGTTGCCGCTGCCATTGCTGCTGCAACACCAGCTTTAGAGAACTAAGATCGAAGTTTTATCAAACCAATGATCAAAAAACCCGGCAATTGTCGGGTTTTTTTATTGTTTCTATGTAAATAAAAATATGTACCCAACAATGCACTGTTTTTTCTCACAACTATTCTTGTAATTTTTCAGCTAAATATTCAATAAATAAACGAACACGTTTCGGTAAATGCTCTTGTTGATAATAGACAGCATGAATAAGCTGTTCATGTGGCTCAATTTGATCGTCTAAAAGTTGTACCAATCGTCCTTCTGCAATATCTTTTTCCAACATAAAAATCGAAAGACAAGCGATGCCCATCCCATGAATCGCAAGCTCACGAATGGTTTCACCATTTGACGCCTTGATTTTGGGGCGGATCGTCAGAGGTTTCCCTGCGACTTGGATCGGCCAAGTATTCATATGGGTAATTTGACTAAATCCAAGTAAAGCATGTGCGGTTAGCTCTTCAGCATTTTGCGGACGTCCATGCTGCTGAAGGTATTCAGGACTCGCCACCAAACACAGTCGACTCTTGTAAATAAGTTTTGCATGCAAACTGGAGTCGTTTAATTTCCCAAAGCGAATTGCGACATCCGCTTTATGCTCTAATAAGTCAATCACTTGATCATGATTCACCAATTCAATCTGTATATGCGGATAACGCGCATTAAATTCTGGAATCAAGGGAACGATCATATGCAGAATAAACGAAATCGCAGAATCGACTCGCACCAAACCCGAAGTATCTGCATCTAATTTCAGCAAAGAATCTTCCGCTTCGCTTAAATCATTCAATATCCGCCGTGTTTTAGCTAAAAATAATTGCCCCTCTTGCGTCAGCTTAATTTTGCGGGTTGTTCGTTCCAACAGGGTTACATTTAATTTAGATTCCAGACGCTGTAATGCGCGGCTGACACCAGATGCTGTTTGATCCAGCCTTTCTGCTGCTTTGATAATAGAGCCGCTATCTACAATAACAGTAAAAGCCTGAAGCTCCTCAATGGTCGATTTCATTGCATATTCTAATTCGTGATTTTTAATCAATAATATATTCCAAACTCATGCATTTTTCTTCAATAAAATTAGCAGCACAATAGCATCAATTCAAAAAAAGAGAATTCCTGATGATTGTTCCTCCATTTGGTGTCGGCACCTTCCGTTTGACAGGTGATACTGTCATTCACTCAATTAAAACAGCCTTAGAGCTTGGATATCGTGCTGTAGACACCGCACAAATTTACGGTAATGAAGCAGAAGTAGGCCAAGCAATCCACGAAAGTCAGGTCAATCGAGCTAATATTTTCTTAACCACGAAAATTTGGACTGAAAATTATGCTGCCGACAAACTGATACCCAGCCTAAAGGACAGCTTAATTAAATTAAGGACGGATGCAGTTAACCTCACACTTATTCATTGGCCAGCACCTGCACTTGGAGTCAATATTCCAGAATTAATGGGACATTTACTTGAGGCAAAAAAACAAGGTTTGACTGAACATATTGGTGTATCTAATTTTAATATTGAGCTCACTCAACAAGCCATTGATCACATCGGGCTGGAAAATATTGCAACCAATCAAATTGAACTGAGTCCTTATCTTCAAAATGAACGACTTGCGACTTACTTAAAACAGCAAAATATTGATGTCACCTCTTATATAACCTTGGCTTATGGCAAAGTGCTAAATGACCCAATACTTTCTGATATTGCAGCACAACACCAAGCTTCAGTTGCACAAGTGACACTCGCTTGGGCGCTGCAAAAGGGTTATGCCATAATTCCATCGTCAACCCAACGTGAACATTTAAACAGTAACTTAAAAGCTCAAGACATTCATTTAACATCAGAACAAATGCAGGCCATTGCAACACTGGACAAAAATGCACGTGAAGTAAGTCCACTTGAACTTGCTCCAGTTTGGGATCTATAACATGAAAATTAATTTTACCCTGCTCGCTCTCGCAATTGGTGCATTTGCTATTGGTACCACTGAATTTTCACCCATGGGCTTCTTACCTGAAATTGCAGAAGATCTATCGATATCAATACCGCAAGCCGGTTTGTTGATTAGTGCCTATGCTATCGGTGTCATGATTGGCGCACCCGTTATGACTTTATGGCTTGCACGTTTTTCAAAACGTACATCACTCATGTTATTAATGACAATTTTCACCCTTGGCAATCTGCTTGCCACAGTTGCGCCAGATTATTTAGGTTTAATGGCTGCGCGTTTAGTGACGAGTTTGAACCACGGCGCCTTTTTTGGCTTAGGCTCTGTCGTCGCAGCAAGTATTGTTCCAAAAGATAAACAAGCCAGTGCCGTTGCTATGATGTTTATGGGCTTGACCATTGCCAATATTGGCGGCGTGCCACTCGCAACATGGGTGGGGCAAAATATCGGTTGGCGTATGTCTTTTGCGGCCATCACCTTACTTGGCATCATCACCATGTTGGCATTATGGAAAGCACTACCCCATCAGCAACAGACCGAAAAACCTGATGTACGAGCAGAGTTAAAAGTATTAACACGCATGCCTGTTGTTTTAGCACTGCTCACCACGGTCATGAGTGCTGGAGCTATGTTCGCGCTCTATACCTATATCGCACCAAGCTTAAAAGTCTTTACCCACGCAAGTCCTGAGCTTATCACTTTCATGTTGGTCCTAATCGGGATCGGATTTTCAATTGGTAACCATTTCGGTGGTAAGTTTGCAGATCAATCCTTAGATAAAACCTTGATTGGCTTTTTAGTCTTACTCATGCTGATGATGCTGTTATTTCCAATTTTAGCAACAACCACCATTGGCGCGGCGATTGCATTAATCATCTGGGGAGCAGCAGCCTTTGCCGTTGTACCACCTTTACAAATGCGTGTTATGACAGTCGCTCACGATGCCCCTGGCCTTGCTTCTTCAGTGAATATTGGTGCATTTAATCTTGGAAATGCTTTGGGCGCTGTTGCAGGTGCCGCAGTGCTAAATCTCAACCTAAGCTATGCTGCAGTGTCTTATGCAGGCGCTACACTGAGCGCTATAGCGTTGATTTTAGTATTAATACAGATGAAGCTTAAACCTCAAACAACTGCATGTTGCGCACAAGCTGAATAACTTCACAAAATATAGCCTACTAAAAGTAGGCTATATTTTAGTTCGCATATAACTTTAAAAAATCTGCTATTAATTTGGTTGCCCATGAATGGGTATCAACAAGACCTTCATAATAACCACAGTGACTGCCTTTTTTAGTGGTCACCACCACAACATTCGGCAAAGAGCGGATTAATTCTTTATAAGGTTCAAAGTTTTTAATGTGGCAAATAGGATCGTCTTCGGCATTTAAAATCATCAATGGAATTTTAATATTTTCAAATACATAAATTGGGTTGGTAGATTTTGCATAACTTTCATAATCGGCAAAACCCGCCATGTGGAAATAAGCACGTTCAAACTGTGCCAGATTTTTACTTTTTAGGACTTCTATTAAAGATGGTGTTGTTGACCATGTTGCAGAATAGGGTTCTACAAATTTCTGAAAGAGCTTTTTCGTCATCATTTTACTGTAAAAAGGATGGACATTTTTAAAGCCAAGCTCAGTGTCATAGCCCGGACATAAAGCAAAAGCCGCTTTAAATGGTGTTTCCTCCCCTTGTTCGCCTAAATAGCGGACCAATAGTCCTGTTCCTGCAGATGAACCGACGCCATACAAATTCGATTCGGGAAATTTCTGCTGAATAAAGGCAATCTGTTCACGTAGGTCATCTGTTGAACCAAATAAGTTTATTTTGGCAACTGGCATCGGTAAATTGGCATGACCACGTCTTAAACACAGTGCAATGCGCCAACCTGTATATAGATGAAGATCCCGAACCACTTCTCGCATACTTTCAGGCGTACCCGTAATCGTATGCATAAGCACCATCGTTGGCACATCCGCAGGTAAATCCAAACCCAACCATGCAATGGCTGTGATTCCACCATCAGCCATGGTTAGTTGCTCTATGGCGTCGTATTTGAGCTTTACTTGGCGCTTTTTAATGACATCAAAATACAGTAAATGTGCATGAGTATTCGACAACCAAGGCGTAGGACGATATTTTTCATGTAGTTGCTTTAACTTCGGCAGCACATCTTTCATTTGCCCTTCAGGATGATAATAAAGCTGTGGTAATTCTGCACCAATTGCATGATCTACAAAGTTTAAAAGAGCCTGACGCCCTTTATGAATCACATTATTCATTGACCTTACCTTCACCTCGCTTCGCACCACAGCAAATCATTTCAATCTTTTCACTTTGACTAACAATGCCCATTAAAAAAAACGTATCTACAAAACCATATCTCGCTAGCAATATTTGTTTGCTTAAGCCTCAAAAGCAAAAAGCATGACAATATCCATCATGCTTTTTATCATTCTGTGATGAGCATTTAAAATCAGCAGATTTAAGGCTGATATTGCATAATGCGCTCACCCATTTTCGCCGCCAATGCTTCCAAGCCACTTTTTGGACGAAGCATGACTTCAAAATCAATCATCTGACCTTGTTCATTAAACTGAATCATGTCGATCCCTTTTAACTTTTTCTCGCCAACATTGGCAGAAAACTCAAGTACAACATTGAGGCCATCCTCACTATAAAACTCACGGTGGTAAGTAAAATTTTCAAAAATTTGAATCACATTGGTCAAAATAAAAGTTACTACAGGCTTACCTGGATATGGGTTAAACGCGACAGGTGAACGAAACACCACATCCTCTGCCAAGAGTTCATTTAAAATATTCATATCCCGTGTGTTAAGCATTTCGTGCCAACGTGCAACAGATTTTTTTGTTGTTTCAATAGTCATGTTTATGTCCTTTTTTTTGATGAATCATTTCCCTTTCCTCAAACTCCTCTCCCAAATGGAGAGGAAGCACGACAACTGCATATTAAATTGAATGAAGTTGTCGTGGTTTAGTATGAGGCTGATTAAATCACCGCAGCCAAATCTGCACCTTGACGAATGGCACGTTTAGCATCTAACTCACCTGCTTCTTTCGCACCACCAATCAAATGCACATTTTTCCCATCTGCTTGTAGCTGTTCATACATCGCGGTATAGGATTCCTGACCTGCACAAATCACCACATGATCAACATCTAAAATACGTGATTGACCATCAACGGTAATATGCAAACCTTGATCATCAATTTTGTCGTAGCTTGCACCCGCAATCATTTTCACATCGCGGTGTTTCAAACCTGTACGGTGAATCCAACCCGTGGTTTTACCTAAGCCAGCACCAACCGATTTAGCCTTACGCTGCAATAAATACACTTCACGCGGCGATTCTTCGACGTCTGGATGTTTCAAGCCACCGACTTGTGCATAAGTGGTATCAATACCCCATTCATCATAAAATTTCTCAGGATTGAGGCTACCGCTTTCACCTTCATGCGTTAAATATTCAGCCGTATCGAAACCAATACCGCCTGCACCAATGATCGCTACACGTTTGCCAACAGGTTGACGTTCACGTAATACCTGTAAATAGCTCAATACTTTTGGATGATCAATACCATCTATATCTAACTGACGCGGTGTTACACCCGTCGCCACCACGATGTCATCAAAATCAGACTGAGCTAATTCTTCATAAGTTGCCGTATGATTCAATACCAATTTAATCTGAGGTAATAATTCTATTTTGCGTTTGAAATAACGCAGCGTTTCATAAAACTCTTCTTTACCAGGAATCGTTTTGGCAATATTAAACTGTCCACCAATTTGGCTCGATGCTTCAAAAATAGTTATGTTATGACCACGCTCTGCAGCATAAGTTGCAAAGCTTAAACCTGCAGGTCCCGCACCAATCACAGCAATATTTTTCACCTGTGCAGATTCTTTAAAAATCAGTTCAGTTTCATAGCAAGCTTGAGGGTTAACCAAACATGTTGCAATTTTCATTGAGAAAATATGATCTAGGCAGGCTTGGTTACAACCGATACAGGTATTAATTTCATCACTACGACCTTGTTCTGCTTTTTCCACAAAACGTGGGTCAGCCAGCATTGGACGTGCCATGGACACCATATCTGCATCACCCGAAGCAAGTACGTGCTCAGCCATTTCAGGAGTATTGATACGGTTTGAGGTGATTAAAGGAACATTCACAAGACCTTTTAATTTCTTGGTCACCCATGTAAATGCAGCACGTGGCACTTTGGTTGCAATGGTCGGAATACGCGCTTCATGCCAACCAATACCGGTATTGATAATAGTTGCACCGGCTTTTTCAATGGCTTTTGCAAGTTGCACAACTTCTTCGAAAGTCGAACCACCTTCAACCAGATCCAGCATAGAAAGACGGTAAATAATAATAAAATTTTCACCGACTAATTCACGCGTACGACGCACGATCTCAATTGGAAAACGAATCCGGTTTTCATAACTGCCACCCCATTCATCATCACGGTGGTTGGTACGTGCAGCAATAAACTCATTAATTAAATAACCTTCTGACCCCATGACCTCTACACCATCATAACCCGCTGTCTGTGCTAACTGAGCACATCGAGCAAAATCATTGATTGTGCGTTCGACGTCTGCTGTGCTTAAAGCTTGCGGTTTTACTGGGTTAATTGGTGCTTGAATAGATGAAGGTGCAACATTATTGGCCTGATACGAGTAACGACCTGTATGCAAAATCTGCATCGCAATTTTACCGCCAGCATCATGTACCGCCTGCGTAATCACTTTATGTTTTTCTGCTTCTTCTAAAGAGTCTAATTTTGAACCACCAGCAAATGTCACACCATCATCATTGGGAGAAATACCACCGGTTACAATCAGACCTACACCACCTTTCGCACGTTCTGCATAAAAAGCAGCCATGCGTTCATAGCCACCCGGTGCTTCTTCAAGGCCGATATGCATAGAACCCATCAATACACGGTTCTTTAGCGTTGTAAAACCTAAATCTAGTGGTGCCAATAAATTTGGATAATTTGACATTTTTTCTCCTTAGCGTGCTGAAAAGCTGGCTATTTTTATCTTCACTTGTATACGAGCTTTCTCTTTCCATCTACGTATACAATATTTTTGCAACTTGTTGCACTATTTTATATGCGAGATTTGATTTTTATGCAACATGTTGCATAATAAAAAGTACAAAACTATTTTGACTGAGCCATATATGTCTTTAGCCCATGTTTTACTCACGAGCTTACTTGAAAAACCGAGTACAGGAATCGATCTTGCACGCCGTTTTGACCGCTCTATGGGCTTTTTTTGGAATGCAACACATCAGCAAATCTACCGTGAACTCAATGGCATGCTGCAAAAAGGCTGGATCAGCACCATTGAAGATGAGCACAGTACAACCCGTAAAAAAACCTACCAAGTTGAACAGCTTGGACGTGTTGAATTAGCCAATTGGATGGTTGAGCAAAGCCCTCCGGCTCAATTACGTGAAGAGTTGATGGTTCGTTTACGTGCAGAAGCTCAGCTGGGTACAAATGGCGTATTACCCGAATTAGAACGTCATCTAGAAATTCACAAAGAAAAACTAAAAGTGTACCAGTCTATTTTTGCAAAAGACTTTGCACATGCGCATGATGAAGACCGTACTTTGTACATTCATAAAATGATTTTACAGCTTGGGATTGATTTGGAAATCGGTTGGATCAAATGGCTCGAAACCATCATTCCACAGTTGCATAAATTTAATCGCTAAAACAAAAAAATAAATAGGAAGCCGCATGCCACACTATACAATGCCCGATCAGCAACAACTGTATGTTCGTGAATATGGTCAAGGAGAACCCATTCTGGTTTTATCTGGGCTGGGAATGCAAAGTTGGCAATGGCACCCTTTTCTATATCAACACCGAAAACACTTTAAATTTATCATTCCAGACTGGCGTGGATTTGGCGGCTCTAAACTTTGTCAAATTCCCAATATGGACACCATTTCAAGCCATTGGCGAGATATTGACAGCTTAGTTTCCCAACTTGGTTACGATAAAATCACGGTCATTGCCTACTCCATGGGGGCAACGACTACCATGCACGGTTTGAAATACGGTCAGTTTGCCGAAAAAATTAAACGCTATTTACACATCGATCAAACCCCTAAAATACGAGTAGATGCAGATTGGCAATATGGTTTATATGGCAAACGCCACATTGAGTTTTTAAGTATTTTAGAAGACATCTCGAAGGTACTTGTAACTAACCTCTCCGTGCCATTTGCACAGCAGATGAATAAACATGACCGTCAAGGTCTGGTCGACGCTTGGTTAAGGTTCATAGACTTACAAAATAGCAATCCTTATACATTATCCGCTTTCCGTTTTGCATACCAACAACCAACTTTACAGAAGCTGATGTTACCATCACAAAGTGTGGCCTATTTATATTGGTATATTCAAAATTATTTGAACCATACTGAAGATTATCGTGAAGCCATTGCAGCACTCACCGCACCGACGACTTTTTTCACAGGGGCAAAATCGATCCTCTATCCTGCCCAAGGTCAAAAAATTATTGCTGACAGCCTAGCCAATGCTAAGCAGATTATTTTTAAAAAATCGGGACATACGCCATTGCTCAGTGAACCGGTCAAATTTAGCCGTGAAATCACCAAGTTTTTAAAACAATCGATCTAGTAAGACTGAATAAAAAAACAGGCTCAATACTTTCAAGAATGAGCCTGTTTTTTTATATACAGGATGGTGTTACTTAATAAGTAACTTAAAAATTAATTTCAAAATCAAATTATTTTTAATGCTCTAACAAGTGTTAGAAAACTCGACGATCGTATTCAATTGCTTCCAAATCATACACTTGGTAAACGCAGTCAAATAAAGGACGTGCCAATTCCCCTTCATCATCATTCCGCACGATCAAATAAATTTGGCTAATGGCTGCACTGTCCGATAATTTCACATAATTCACATGCCTAAACTGCATAATTTGTACAGATTCAGGAACAATACAAATGCCTTCGCCTGCGGCAACCATGCCTAGCGATTGCTGCAAATCAGCTTGAGTGTTAAAGCGTTTCGGCTCCATACCATATTCTAAAAACAACGACTTGATTAGCGTTGCATAACTTTGACCATCCGTTGCTGGATAGATAAAAATCTGCTCATCTTTGAGATTATTTAATGCAATCTGCTGCTGTGAAGATAAAGGATGACTCGAATGCACCGCAACAATTAGTGGCTCTTCACGCAATAGCACACGTTTAACCGCCTGATCCGACACTCGAACTCGGCTAAAACATGCATCAACCCGACCTTCTTTTAATGCCTGAATCTGATCGACTGCACTCAGTTCAATTAAATTTACATTTAAGTGTGGATATTGCTGACGGAACAAATAAACAATTCGAGGTAATAAACCACAGAGTAACGAACCGCCATACCCAATATTAATGGTACGTTCTGTAGCACTGGCCCGCTGCGTAATGAGCTTAATTTCTTCTGCATTGGAAAGTAATTTCACAGCTTGCTGATAAAAGAAACGTCCAATGGTGGTGGTTCTTAAAGGACGGCTGCCACGCTCAAAAAGCTGTGCCCCCAACTCTTCTTCTAAATTTTGAATTTGACGACTTAAAGGAGGTTGTGCAATAAATAGCTTTTCAGCAGCCTTCGTAAAACTCTGTTCTTCTACAACGGCAACAAAGTAACGTAAATGTCTTAATTCCATGACATTGTCCTTTAATGTCGAATTTCTTTCAGAATGGTCTTTTATTTGAATATATCAGGACGACACTCAAATCACATCCTTCAAATTCGGTTATTTAAAAGATGTATACACCACATTTATTGTTTGGTCATGCTAATGTGAAACGATTACAAGGTTAACCCGACTTTAGTCTTGGCAATTTTGCTCAACCTTCTCACATGAAAAACTACAAAACGTGATTGACTTCATGAAACAATTCAAGTTAATTAGCAAAATCGTTGCAAATATGGAATAAGAATAGTGCTGAGTGATCTAGATGATTTTTATTGTTTTGCCCAAGTGGTCGAACATGGTGGTTTTAGTGCAGCAGAACGTGCAACAGATATTCCAAAATCAAAACTGAGTCGTCGAGTCTATAACTTAGAAGAACGTTTAGGTGTCCGCCTGATTCAACGTAGCTCACGACATTTTGCTGTTACAGATATTGGTATGAATATCTATCGCCATGCACAAGTCATGATGAATGCCGCTCAAGCCGCACACGATTTGGTTGATCATCTCAGCACACAGCCGCGCGGCTTAATTAAAGTCAGCTTACCTGTTTCCATCGCGCAAAATGAAATGACCAAAATATTGCCTGAATTTTTAAAGCAATATCCAGAAATCAAAGTGCAAATGATGGTGACCAATCGACGCGTAGATATCATTAATGAAGGCTTCGATCTTGCGCTACGTGTACGTTCAAATCTAGACGACGACCCCAATTTAGTCATTCGTAAATTTGAAACGATTGAGCAGCACTTATTTGCCAGTCAGGCGTATCTGAATAAATTTGGTGAACTCAAACAACCTGAAGATTTATCTCAGCATCAAATATTAAGTATGGCGGATGAGCATCTCGATCAACATATTATTGTGACCGATGCACAGCATCATCAGAAAAAAATCAAAGTTAACCCAACCGTGATGGGCTCTGACCTGTCTATGTTAGCTGCACTGGCCTGCCAAGATTGTGGCGTGGTGTTATTACCCGACAGTATTGTGTCCGATCACGTGAAATCAGGTGCTTTGGTTCGTGTACTACCTGAATGGAAAGCTGCACATGGTATTTTCCATGCAGTTTATCCATCTCGTCGTGGCTTACTACCTGCTGTACGTGTATTCATTGATTACTTAGTTGAAAAACTCAGCCAACATGAACACGCTAAATTTTAAGCAAAAAAAAGCTTACCCATGTGATGGGTAAGCGAAAACTTAAAAACTAAGTAAAATCAGAAACTACAGCAGAATCTGTAGGGCTATTGTATAAATAAAATACATCTTTATTAAATCGTTAATAGCTCTAACTGATTTTTTGAGCTATAGACAAAGCCTTACAAATTAAGACTTAGAGAAATGTAGTTAGTCTTAAAAACGATAACGCCCATAATCACCACGAACACCTAGACTAAAGTCAAAAAATATACAACTGTATAACTTTATTTAACTTCAATCATTTGGACACAGCAGATATGGCATTAACAACACTACAGAGCTTAGATCGCGGGATATTCGCCTGTACCCTCTGGCCATGGAGATAACAACTCAAAACCAGTATCGGTTACAACAACCATATGTTCCCACTGTGCCGATAAAGAACGATCTGCGGTAATTACTGTCCAACCGTCTTTTAACTCTTTAGTACGCGCTTTACCGCTGTTGATCATCGGTTCAATGGTAAAGACCATGCCTTTTTTCAGAATGACACCTTGACCCGGTTGACCATAGTGTAAAACGCTTGGTTGCTCATGATAAACTTTACCAATCCCGTGACCACAGTATTCTCGTACAATGCTGTAGCCTTCACGATGAGCAACTTGTTGAATGGCATAGCCTACATCACCCAATGTTGCTCCCGGTTTAACAGCATGAATCCCTGCAACCATCGCTTCGTAAGTAGTTTCGACTAACTTTTTAGCCGCAGGCGAAACCTCACCCACATAGTACATACGACTGGTATCACCGAAATAACCATCTTTAATGATAGCAACATCAATATTGATAATGTCACCGTCTTTCAATACGGTTTCTTTCGAAGGAATACCATGACAAACCACTTCATTCGGTGAAATGCAGGTGGTTTTGGTATAGCCATAGTAGCCAACGTTGGCAGGAATCACTTTAAGTGTGTTGACGATAAAATCATTGCAGATATCGTCTAGATATTCAGTGGTCACGCCCGGCTTGACATACTCCCCGATCATCTCTAAAACCTGAGCAGCTAAACGACCTGAAATGCGTAATTTTTCAATATCTTGCTCGGTTTTAATCGTGATTTTGGAAGCTTTCATCTGAATATCCTCAAATTTGAATACACCGAATTATAGACCTTTTAGATTTTTTTTGTTTTATTCAGCCAATATTTCTGCATTTATTCGGCTTATAGCATCCTATTTAGTGCTGAAAATTAGAACAATTGATTTATATCTGATAAATCTTAATAGCTAAACATATTCCTATAAAAAATTTATATACAATAAATTTCTTTTATTTATCATAAATATAAATAAAACATTATTTTATCTGTCAATATATTCATGATTCGTATTATAAAAACTATCTATACGATTTATAAATTTTGCTCCAAAAACGAGCTTAATTGCACTAAAATTGCCTTTTTTCACAGTTCATCTCCCCTTTATGACAAGTCTTCGTACACGGGATATTGTTGCCTTAGGTTTTATGACCTTTGCACTATTTATTGGTGCAGGTAACATTATTTTCCCACCAATTGTCGCACAGCAAGCGGGTGAACATGTTTGGTTAGCTGCATTTGGTTTCTTAATCACCGCAGTTGGTCTACCTGTCATCACGATTATTGCTTTGTCGCGTGTTGAAGGTTCTATTCAAGTTTTAAGTTCGCCTTTGGGTAAAGCAGCCAGCATTATCCTTACTGTCGCGTGTTACTTAGCTGTTGGACCTTTATTTGCAACACCTCGTACAGCTACCGTTTCTTATGAAATTGGTTTCTCTTCTTATTTTGGTAACAGCGCAAACAGTCTGCTGATTTATAGCGTGATTTATTTTGCATTGGTGACGATTGTTTCACTTTACCCAAATAAAATTTTAGATACCGTAGGTTATTTCCTTTCACCACTCAAGATTTTAGGCCTCGTTATACTGGGTATCTCTGCGTTCTTTATCCCTGCCGGTGTGATTCCACCTGCAATTGATAACTACGTAACTGCACCAGTTTCTGAAGGTGTAGTAAATGGTTATTTAACCATGGATACATTAGGCGCTTTAGTTTTTGGTATTGTGATCGTCAAAGCCATTACTTCACGCGGCGTAACGGATAGTAAGCTCGTCACCAAATATGCTGTCATTGCCAGTATTATTTCTGGTATTGGACTTACACTGGTTTATATCAGCTTATTCAAACTCGGTATGGGCAGCCATGATATTGCTCCAAATGCAACAAATGGTGCAGTGATCCTGCATGCATATGTACAACATGCTTTTGGTGATATGGGCGCTTATTTCCTATCTGCAATGATTTTTGTTGCATGTATGGTTACCGCGATAGGCTTAACCTGCGCATGTGCTGAATATTTCTCAGAATTGACTAAAATTCCATACAAAGTTTTTGTGTTCATTTTAGTTGGTTTCTCACTACTGATTTCAAACTTAGGTTTAACCAAACTCATTGCAGTTTCAGTGCCTGTTTTAAGTGCGATTTATCCACCTGCGATTGTAGTTATCCTACTGAGCTTCTGCTCTAAATGGTTTATTTCACCATCAAGAGTTATTGCGCCTGTTACCGCATGTGCGTTTATTTTCGGTATTTTTGATGGTTTAAAAGTGGCTGGTTTCGAAGATGCACTTCCAAGCTTTATTGCCAATCTACCGCTTGCTCAACAAAATTTAGCATGGCTGATCCCTTCTGTGATTGTGCTGATTATTGCTGCTGTAATTGACAAAGTTAAAAAATAACCTTTTTTGACCTGTCTAAAATCGGAGTTTTACCCGAATGACGATTTTACCTGTGACCAATAATTGTCGAGTTTTACCCAAACTGACATTTATTTGTCCTACTACAGCGCAATAATCCTAAGTCATTGAACTTTTAAATAAAGTTTTATTTTCATGATGAGAAAAAAGCCAGCCATTTGGCTACAAAATATAATAATAGTTAAAATACAAATACTTTCTGCAAAATACACCGTACACAAACTCCATGATTAAGCCCGATTCAGACTGTAAGCTAGGCGGTTTCTTGTCATAAAGCCGATATACCCGTGTTGGTATATATATTGCTTATTCATACATAGATATTATGCATCGACCATTTTACTCACCAGTCAACACCTTTAGATTCATAATATTTAGTATATGAATAAAATGATTATTCTTATATGATGATCTAACATAGTTTTATGACAAAATAATGACATTTACTATTGAAATACTTCTAGTTTCGAAGTACAACAGTAGTTCAAACCTGACCAAAATCATGGGTTTTGGCTAAACAACAACACGGAGGGGTGGAGATGTTATCAGTACATTTCAAAAAGCAATTCTTCATTAACGCTCTGAAGGCAAATAAGAACATGGTGACCTATACAAGCACCACTATTGCTCTCATGCTGACACTACTTATTCAAGGCTTAATCCAAGGAAATTTAAGACCTGAATACTTTGCTTATGCGCTTATTGTCTCGGTGGCCTTTTATTTATGGGCAGTCATTGACCACAAATATCGAAAGCAAAAATCAACAGAATTTTAAGTTAGAAGATGGATGAGGCATCATCCATCTTGAAAAAAGAAAAGATGCCATTCCCCACCTTCTCGTTCATTCAATCCATTTTAAATAACAATACAAATAATCCCTAAAATAACCATAAAATCATCAGCCTTTTCTCATGAATTTTCGATTCTATTTAACTTCAAATTTTGTTTTATAAATTCTTCTACATAGCCATCTCTGCACTTTAAAAGCTTTTAGTTCTTGATTAGCTTCCAATCTCATTCAAACCATTTCTGATTCATATACTTTGCTTAAAACCAAAATTTAACAATGACTCCAAAGAGCAAACCGAGTGTTGCAATTAACTCACCAATCACCAATCCAAGCATTGCCATACTCATCATCCATTTAGGTAAATGCCATTTGCCTAAGACGTGCGGGACTTTAAATTGATTGGTGGTATCGGCTAAATAGCCATGCAGTATATAGCTTAAAATCGAAAAGCTAAAAAAGAACAGATTGATGATTACAAAGAGTAAATTAAGTGTATGTGGAAGTGCTGAAAAATAGGCCAATACCGCCAAAATGAGTGTCGCTGGGGCGTATAACAAACTGCTCCGATGTGCGATATCGACATAATAATGCGCACGTGCCAGTTCAGACTGTCTTATTTGTGCATATTTCCACACACCCGTGAGCATACCTACCCATAAATAAATCCCACTAAAAACTATCGCAATTTTTACTGCACCCGAAAGTTGAAGCATGTCCATTTTTAATTTACATCCATTGTTCAATTACACGCATTATTTTTATCTGTATTTCTTCTCCAATAATACTTACTTCTAACCTATTATGACATGACTTTAGAGTCATACTCTTTTCAGGTTTCTTTTTGGAACTTGTGTAAATTAGAGTCATCGGAACACACCCATGAAGTTTGAATCATGTCATCATCTGAAAAACTCACGATTCATTGCCAAGACGGCTATTCACTGAGTGCGCGCTATTATCCACACCAGACAGAGCTCAAACAGGTTTTACCTGTGTTGATTTGTCCAGCCACAGGCATTACCAAGCAATTTTATAATAGTTATGCAACATGGTTGAGCCAACAAGGCTATGACGTTTTAGTTTTTGATTTTCGTGGTATTGGTGAGTCGCTACACAGCCCTCTAAAAGAATCGACAGCAAGTATTGTTCAATGGGGGCAGCTTGATATCCCGGCGGCAATCGACGCTTTAATCAGTAAAACGCAGGCGCCTAAAGTCATATTACTCGGTCATAGCGCAGGCGGACAATTATTAGGTATCGTGCCAAATTTTGACAAAGTTGCCAAAGTGGTTGCTGTTTCTGGCTCTACAGGTCATGTAAAAAAACTTAAAGGTCGTACCAAGCTTTTAGCCCCAGTGATGTTTAATGTGATCTTCCCGATTGCACGCTATACCATTGGCTATGGGCCGACCAATGCGATTGGCATGGGGGAAAATTTGCCAAAAGATGTAGCTCGTGAATGGGCTGAATTTTGTAGCAAACCCGGTTATGTCATCAATGCCTTAGGCAAAACTGTTCAGCATGATTTTCATCAACAAGTGAGCTGCCCGATCACTGCCGTATGGAGCTCCGATGACGAAATTGCCACGGAAGCCAATGTCAAAGACTTGCTGCGCTTATACCCGAATGCTTCGACTCAAATGATTGAGTTAAAACCGAAAGAAACAGGTCATAAAGCCATCGGACATATGTTGATGTTTAAATCGTCACATCAAAACCTATGGCCGATCATTGAACAACAGTTACACGCTTAAGTTTTTGCCACTCAGTCAGTAATCCGGCTGAGTGGTCTTTTTATGGTCTATACAATAATTTCTACTTTTAGATTCAATCACCCTGCCTGACAGCTTACATATTCTATTTTCTATCTTTAAAATCTACACTGAACGTCCAAGTGTACTTATTTTCTTCAGCCGACTATTGCAAAAAATGATATAACTATTTTTTCTCAATTATATTCTATTTTGGCATGAGTGAAGCACGACACAACCTCGACAGAATTGATCGTTTAATATTATCCGCATTAAGAGAAGATGGACGACTCACCATAGCCCAGCTTTCTGAACGTGTTGGTCTCTCCTCTTCGCCGTGTTGGACACGCTTAAAGCGTCTAGAAAATTTAAAAATTATCGACGGCTATACAGCCAACATCAACCCAAAATCGATTGGGATCAATGAATTATTCTTTATTGAAATTACATTAGAACGTCACGACGATGAAATTTTAGATCAATTTAGTGAAACTTTAGCCAATATGCCAGAAGTAGTAGAAGCACATTTAGTCACTGGCGATTATGATTATTTGGTGAAAGTTGCAGTTAAAAATGCTGAACACTATGAGCGTTTTTTACGTAAAAATTTATATTCTATGAAAGGTATACGCCATACCCGCTCTATTTTTGCGCTACGACAATTAAAATCTGCCAGCAGTGCTGACCTCATGATGATTGAGTAATGAGCCCATATAGATCTAATCTATAAGATGACTTTAAATTTTAAGGCAATTGAGTTCAGCACCCAATTGCCCTATTTATGTGTTCTAATCTATATAGCCATCTTTTTTCAATTTTTTATCTGTCAAATACTCACGTATGACCAATGTTGCAATAATAATGATGGCTTCTAAGATCGCTACTGTGACGGTTAGTTTGGTAAATACTTCGACACTGAGCAACTCAAACCATAATTGAGCGATGGCTAATAAACCCCATAAAACTGAAATAATAAGTGCACTAAAGACACCGTATTTCATTTTTCTCTCTCCAAAACAACTACATAAGCTTCGCGCTTCCAAAAAAGCAGCATACGACGGATATCCTTTTCCATCGTAATCACAGCCCAGCCTTGCTGTGCATTTTGATTTAAAAAATTGGTGAATTTAACAGGATCAACTTTTGAAGAGCCAAGCAGCAAAGATCCCAGCATACCTTCTTGATAGATAACAACTTTATATTCTTTCATCAATATAGTTCTTTATGGTTATAGTGAATTGAACAAATGTTCATGGCAAAGTATAGCGATCGCTTTTTCCTAAAACAACAAAGTTTTAACTGTCAATTTACTCAGCATTTTTTTCAATTTTATGCTTTAATATACACAGTATGAGATGAGCCTTATATGAGTATCACGCGAGTGATACGACTAGCCCCAACCATGGGGCTTTTTATTGTTTTCTACTTAGCTCACATTGTTGTATTTCATTGTTCAATTTTGACAAAACAAGACTGTGAATTTCACATGTTTTCACAGGGTCTTGCTCATAAGCCGAATTAAACCATGCAGCAGCTTTTTCAAAATCTCGCTGTACGCCTAGCCCACCCAAATAAAAACTTGCTACGCTAATTTTTCCGTTCAAATCATTTGCTTCCGCAGCCTTTAAAAACCACGGATAAGCCTTTTTATAATTTGGCTTTCCATCTGTACCTCTATAATAAATCATGCCTAACCGGTGCTGATACTTTGCCAATCCTTTTTCTGCTAAAAGTACTGTAGGTTTTTCTGCAAGTAGTAGATCATTCTTCGTATAGTAATAATAGTCGGCCAATTGTTCGATATCTTCTTGCTTGCCTTTATTTGCAAATTCAATTAAAAGACTTTCCAATTTTTTCTCATTCCTTGGAATGAGTTCATATTTATTCATGATCAAAAGCATACGCTTTGAATCATCTAAGTTTCTTTCAGCACCGATCTCAAACCATTTTGCGGCTTCTGCATAATCTACTTTTACTCCTACACCTTTGTAATACATCAATCCCAAATTTTGATTTGCTGAGCGATGCCCTAAGGCAGAAGCACGCTTATACAGCGCTATGGCTTCAGGCAGATTAATCTCCACACCTTCTAGCCCCATATGTTTCAGTACAGCCAAATCATACAGCGCCTGCTTTTCGTTATTTTGCACTTGAACTATGGTCTTTTGGACATCAATTTCGGCTGAATAGGTTATAGAAAATGGAAGTGCTGTTAATACAAATAGCATGAACAATTTGATGTAAGGCAAATGATATTTTAAAACTTTCATTGTTTATTATTCTTGATCAATAAGATGGTGAAAAATGAAATGCTAAAACACTCTATCTAGATGCTTTAGCATTTTTTAAAGCTATATATAGTATTAACCAAAGAAGCCTATCGTTGCCTGAATGACCACAGCATTGACAATATCTACAAAGAATGCCCCAGTCAAAGGTATGATTAAAAAGGCTTTATGTGATGGCCCATAAGTATTGGTTACTGCTTGAATATTAGCAATCCCTGTCGGTGTTGCACCCAAATTTACACCACATTGCCCTGCACAAAGTACTGCTGCGTCATAGCTTTTTCCCATGATCCTAAAAGTTACAAAGTACAGATACAGTGCTAAAACGAGGGTTTGTACCAGTAAAATAATCACCAGCGGGCCTGCAAGATCTGCCAATAACCAGAGCTGCAATGACATCAGCGCCATCGATAAAAACAGCGCCAATGATGCGTTACCAAATACATCGATACAGCGATCAAACATTTCAATTTTAAAGCCAAGTTCAAGGGTGTTTCTTAAAAATACACCACACGCTAAAGCCCAAACGAAGGTAGGTAATTCAAACCACTGTCCACGAGCAAACTCTGTCATGAAATAAGCAAAGCTGATACAGATGGCAAACATCCCCATCGTTTTGACGGCATCATCTGCGGTAATTAAACGAGTTTTTTCAGGATATTCGAAAGGCGCCGTTTCAGATGCAGGCGGTGCTTCATTACGTCCTGATGTGGGTACAAGTTCTTCTGCCAACTGAAAACGGCGGATGAGGAATTTCGCCACTGGCCCGCCCATCATGCCGCCAATGACCAAGCCGAAGGTTGCACTTGCCATACCGAGTACGACTGCACCTTGTATACCATGATCTTGTTCAAAGACTGTACCCCATGCGCCTGCTGTACCGTGACCGCCAGTTAATGTGACTGAGCCTGTAATTAAGCCGATGAGCGGATCTAATCCTAAAATTTTGGCTAAACTGATACCAACGATGTTTTGCAGCATGACAAATATAATGACACAGCCTAAAAACAGCACTAACGCCTTGCCACCCTCTTTGAGTTTTCCAAGACTTGCACTCAAGCCAACAGAGGTAAAGAACATCAGCATGAATATTTGCTGAATTTTGGCATCAAAATTTACGGTGATATTAAAGTTTTTAAATAATATAAAAGTAATTACCGCTGCAACTAGACCACCTGCCACTGGTTCAGGAATGTTGTATTTTTTCAGGATAGAAATTTTATGTACAAAGAAATACCCGATAAATAAAACCAAAACCGCCACGACAATTGTCAAAAAAGCATCTAGCTCATAATTCATAATTTAATCTTAAGTGCTCAATTTTATTTATCTTTTTACATAATTATTTGATTTTTTCAGCTAGAAAAATGTAAATAAGTTATTTAGCCCCTTCTTCTACTACACATTTCTGAAGCCTAATAAATGAAATAAATAAAAATGCTCAGCGTATGTGATGTGCTGAGCATTTGCTGTTTATGACTGAAAAGCAGGAATTTTGAGAGATTATTTGATATCGAATACCCAGTTATGCGCCTCTTTATCACTGGTGGTTTCACAGACATAGTAATCTTGATCCCAAGCATCTTGGTTAAAGATTTCTTTTTTGTGGTAAGTCATCTGTTTGCCATTTTCGACACAGACAAAGCTTTCGCCTTGGTCTTTGACTTGGGTTCCGTTGAGGAAGCCACCAATACAGAGGAATCGGGATTGTTTGGGCACTGATCTATGCTACTGTAAAATAATATTAGTTGTGATTAAACGTTGTATTCTTAGAACTGTAAATAACATTTATAAATAAAAGCCTCCAATTAAGAGGCGATTATTTCTATTTTTGACAGTTATTCAAACTATTTTCTATATAGCTTTTTTCTAATTGTCCTTGTTTAAAGGATTTTAATAACCGTTCCAACCTCACTCTATTCCCAGGATAAGAGCAATACAATTTTTGCACATCATTTATTTTACTCAAAGAAGTAAGTTTACTTAAAGAATCTACGGCACCTTGCTCAACCCTAGCCCAATTTACATTTAGTTTTTTCAAATCATACTTATTGTTATGTACTGTATATAGAATATGATAATAATGAAAATCTTTTTCTGCAGGATTCATTTCCTGTATATCATTAATAATCATTTGAATAGCATCATAATTTTCTCCAAACCACTTTGGCTCAAAACTCTCCATAAATGTATTATAAATAACTCGCTGTTTTGGATATTTTACAATTCCATCTTGATAAGCTTTTAAGTAGTTTTCTTCAGCCCCCAGATCACGTAGGGTCATTAACAGTATGTAGTAATAAAAAGGATCTTTAGATGCAACATCATAATTTTCTAATAAAAAATTTAAATTTTTAATTGATTGATCACCAAAATATTGCATATTTTTTTTCGATACTTGTGAAGTATAACTTCCCCCTCTAATGCTCCAAGCATGTTTTCTAACCCAAAGCGTATAGTAAATATAACCTAATGGTGACTCTGGTTCAGCCTTAATCCATTTCTGTGCGATTGCTATATTTTCTTTATAATAATTTGGAGAAGTTACTCGATGTTTATTTACAATCCCAAGAAAAGAATCTAAATAACTAGTATGTTTAAACTTACCATCAAAATTATATTCTTCACTATTTAAAAGCTGTTGTGCTTTGTTTGAAATATCTTTGAACTTTTTCTCTCTAATCAAATTTTCCACTTCAGACTGAATGTCATATCCTGTGGGATATATACTTTCATCAACCAATTTTATGTTTGCTAACTTCGTATACGACACTTCTGCAAAAATTTGTGTAGAACAAAATGTTAATAATATAAAAGATAAATTCTTTAGTTTCATAAGGCCAATTTCTAAATTACAGTTTTATTATTAGTAAGATTCTATTAAATAAAGAAAATCCCACATGACGTGGGATTTTCTTATTAACTACTTAATCAATTAAGACAATTGAGCAGCAGCAATTTTCTTAGTATCAACGTCTTTAGCAGCGTCAGTATAGTCGCCCATTTTGTCGAAGCTTAAGTATTGGTAGATGTCTGCAGACATGCTATCAATTTGAGCTGCGTATTCTTGGTACTCAGCTGGAGTTGGTAATTTACCAAGTACAGCAGCAACAGAAGCAAGCTCAGCAGAAGCTAAGTAAACGTTCGCACCTTGACCTAGACGGTTCGGGAAGTTACGAGTAGAAGTCGATACACAAGTAGTGTTCGGAGCTACACGTGCTTGGTTACCCATACATAATGAACAACCTGGCATTTCTGTACGAGCGCCAGCTTTACCATAGATGTTATAGAAACCTTCTTCCATCAATTGACGTTCGTCCATACGAGTTGGAGGAGCCAACCATAGACGAGTAGATAAAGAACCACCAGGAACTTTGTCTAGAAGTTTACCAGCCGCACGGAAGTGACCAATGTTAGTCATACATGAACCAACGAATACTTCGTCAATTTTTGTACCAGCAACGTCAGAAAGCAATTTAGCGTCATCTGGGTCGTTCGGGCAGCAAAGAACTGGTTCAGTAATTGTAGAAAGGTCAATTTCATACACTTTAGTGTATTCAGCATCTGGATCTGCTTTGATTAGGCTTGGGTTCGCTAACCATTTCTCCATGTTTTCTACACGGCGCGCCATTGTACGAGCATCGCCATAACCTTCAGAAATCATCCATTTCAACATAGTAATGTTTGATTTAAGGTATTCAGCAACTTTCTCTTCAGAAAGCGTGATAGAACAGCCTGCAGCAGAACGTTCAGCAGATGCGTCAGAAAGTTCGAACGCTTGCTCAACAGTAAGGTCAGTTTCCATTTCTGTAAGGTCGATCTCAAGGATACGGCCAGAGAAGATGTTTTTCTTACCTTTTTTCTCTACAGTTAAGTCGCCTTCTTGGATCGCAACGTAAGGAATCGCATGTACTAGGTCACGTAGAGTGATACCAGGCTGCATTTTACCTTTGAACTTAACAAGAACAGACTCAGGCATGTCTAGTGGCATAACGCCAGTTGCAGCAGCAAACGCTACAAGACCAGAACCCGCTGGGAATGAAATACCGATTGGGAAACGAGTATGCGAGTCACCACCAGTACCAACTGTATCTGGAAGAAGCATACGGTTTAACCAAGAGTGGATAATACCGTCGCCTGGACGTAGAGAAACACCGCCACGGTTCATGATGAAATCAGGAAGCGTGTGCTGCATTTGAACGTCAACTGGTTTTGGATACGCAGCTGTATGACAGAAAGATTGCATAACTAGGTCAGCAGAGAAGCCTAGGCAAGCAAGATCTTTAAGTTCGTCACGAGTCATTGGACCTGTTGTATCTTGAGAACCAACAGTAGTCATCTTAGGTTCACAGTAAGTACCTGGAAGTACACCTTGACCTTCAGGAAGACCACAAGCGCGACCAACCATTTTTTGAGCTTGAGTGAAGCCTTTACCAGTAGCTGCAGGTTGAACTGGAGTACGGAATAAAGTTGAAGGTGCAAGACCAAGAGCTTCACGAGCTTTAGTTGTTAAACCACGACCAACGATAAGGTTGATACGGCCACCAGCACGTACTTCATCTAAAAGAACTGGAGTTTTAAGTTCAGATTCAGCGATTTGAACGCCGTCTTTGAACGCAGTTACTTTAGCAGCAGCGTGGTCGATTTTAAGCGTGATTTCGTCGCCCATGTTCATGTTTTGAACATCGATTTCTACTGGCAATGCACCAGCATCTTCCATAGTGTTGAAGAAAATCGGAGCGATTTTAGAACCTAAGCAATAACCACCGTCTTTTTTGTTCGGAATGTGAGCAATTTCGTCACCAAAGAACCAAAGTACAGAGTTAGTTGCTGACTTACGAGAAGAACCAGTACCAACAACGTCACCTACGTAAGCAACTTGGTTGCCTTTCGCGATAAGCTCTTTGATTTGGCTAAGTGGACCAACTTCGCCAGGAACTTCTGGATTGATACCGTCACGTACGTTTTTAAGCATTGCGTTAGCATGTAACGGAATGTCTGGACGGCTCCACGCGTCTTGTGCAGGTGACAAGTCGTCTGTGTTCGTTTCGCCAGTTACTTTGAAAACTGTAAGTTTGATTTCTTCAGGAACGTCTTTACGGCTAGTGAACCATTCAGCATCTGCCCAAGATTGCATAACTGCTTGTGCATTCGCATTGCCCGCTTTTGCTTTATCAGCAACGTCGTGGAAGGCATCAAATACAAGAAGAGTTTTCTTAAGTGCGTCAGCAGCTAATTCACCAAGCTCTGCATCATCAAGAAGTGCAACTAAAGGAGCAACGTTATAACCACCAAGCATAGTACCTAGTAGGTAAACCGCACGTTCTTTAGTTACTAGTGGAGAAGTTGCTTCACCTTTTGCCAAAGCAGCTAAGAAAGCAGCTTTAACGTATGCAGCTTGGTCAACACCCGCTGGAACACGGTTTTCTAGTAAATCAACTAAAAATGCTTCTTCGCCAGCTGGTGGGTTTTTTAATAATTCAACTAATGCAGCTGTTTGAGCATCGTCAAGTGGCTTCGGTGGGACTCCGAGTGCGGCACGTTCTTCAACGTGTTGGCGGTAAGCTTCTAGCACGGTGTTATTCCTCTTTTTTAAAAAATTATTTACGCATTCCTGCTTTAAATAAAGCTACGCAAATAATATGGACTGCTAAATTTTACTAAAATTCCAGTTAAAAGTTAATGCACTACAAGTGTTTCTTCGTGATGCCCGTTATTTTATAAATAAATGATCCTCATATTGTTTATACATTAAGCAAAATCAATACTTAGAACACGCTTTTCTTGCGTATATTAACTTTTGACTAAAATTAACCATCAAAAAAAGGCAACTAAATGTTGCCTGTTTTTATCAGTATTGGATATTCCACCTTAGTGTACAGTGGTTGCAGTGATATATTGCTGAAGTTCTGCTCGATCGCCTGTAAATCTGAGGTACCATTCGTCCTGACATGTGGTTTGATGTTGATTACTTGCAAAGCTGATATCGACCAAATAGCGTTGAGAAAATTCATCTACTTTTTGGCGTAATGTGACTTTATCTCCAATGCTGAGCACGTAGTTCCCATCACCGATAATTGCTACGCCTTGTTCATCTTCTAGGAGTAGATCTGAGTGATGCATATAACCTATAACGTCCATATTCTGCTCCTCTACTGTTTTTTATTCTCCATTTCATTATTCATTAAAAAGATTTGCTTTTCTATATTTATGATTTAGCAAGTTGTCACAATTTGTATTTCGCTCTGCTTAGGCTATTTAAAAATCTTTAAGCATCTCATATTCAAAGTAACCCGAAGATAAATATGCATTCGCAAAATAAGCATGAACTCAATCATATGGCTAAACAACGGATAGTTGCCCCGTTGTAACTACTCACTGATGAATACAGCCTTTAGGTTTTGCTTTACGCGCTTTCTCGCATAAAAAACCGTTCCTTAGAACGGTTTATAATCTGGCATTTCAGTATGCGGTGTTGCGATACATTTTTCAGTAAACTCAGCACGAATTTTTTCACGTGCTTTTTCAACATCAGTATTAATCTCAGCTTGCGGCAAGGCATAAACTTCATCAATGATGTTCAGGATAAATCCTTTGGTGGTTTCATCCTCAATTTTGTTGGCATGCTCAACTGCTTTGTCTTTTTCAATTGCATTTTGACGATCTAACATAATCGTACGTGCAGCATTACCTACACTGCGGCAGTAACCCTGCCACTGCTCTTCAGGGGTTAATGGTTTTTTTTCAGCACAGCCGACCAAAGCCACCATAACGGATAAAGCAAATAACTTTTTCATGAACTTCTCCTTACGAGGGGCAATATAAAAGATCGTAATGGATTTGTCATTTAAATTAGTCGTAGCCGAACAAACAAAAAAAGCCCTTTCGGGCCTTTTTTATGCGTTTGAATTAACCACAAGTTGCTTGAATAATCTTTTTATTGATTGGATTTACAGTGACGGTGACGCGCTCTACACGATAATCCATTGTTACTGGCTGCCCAGGTTTGACTAAACGGACAATTTGAGCTTGGCTAATCGCCTTGATCTGATCTTCAGTCAATTTTGCTTGGCCAATCAGCGTCTTGGCCTTATCAGCTACACATTCAGTTTGGCTACTACGGAATAATGCCCACTCTTCAACCACTTGTCCGTTTGGCAGATGGCAATACCCGACCTGAGCATTTGCTTCATCACGAATTTCAAGTTTACCTTTTTGTTCTACACAATACTGGCTGGCTGGATTTGCCATACCAATTTTTTCTGGTGTCGTTTCAGTTTGCTGTGTTGTGCTACAACCCGCCATAAATGCTGTCAGTGCAGCTAAAATCCATATATTTTTCATCAAGTCTATTTCTGAATATAAAAATTTAACTTACCAAGTTTGTGCCAAATAAACGAGTTGTTTATTGAAATTTTTAGCTGTCATTCCACTTTCTGTAATTAGGCAGCAATGTGCCCTATGTTCAAAATACAGAACGTCATTTTCTTTGAACTGATGATGATTTTTGCAATATTTAAAACGACTAAACTTGTCGCAGCTTTGATTTTAAAGATTTTATAAATTTGAAAAATGACCTGCTCAACGCGTATGCTAAAAAAGTACTTTTCTTCAAACACGCCACGTTGCGTAGGAGCAAAATATGTCAAAAAAACTGCCGATTTATTTTTCGGACGAAGCTTGGTCGTCTTTGCAACAGCTCATGGGCGCAGATGGCAAACCCAGTCCCACCATCAATGCCCTGCTTGAAAGGCAATCTCAAGAACTATCTATGGATCCATTTTTGGATTCTTCGCTCAATGTTCAGCCTGTTCAGAAAAATACCCGTATTGAACTTCCCGTTGCCTTGGAACGTATTCCTGCTGGCCCAGCTTTCGCCAATAAAGATGTTTTTGAAAAAGTCTTAGACCTAAATGATTATTTGGTAATTAACCCGCTCGCTACATTTATTGCGCATGTCGATAGCGAGTCTTTACTCAATGCCGGCTTTGAAATTAATGATACTTTTTTAGTCGATCGTAGCTTAGAAGCCAAACATGGCGATATCGTGGTTGCACTGATTGATAATCGTGAAATCACCTTAAAGCGATTGATGATCACCGCAAAAATGTCAAAAGAAGAAATTGCCGACATTTTTGGGGACCCCAATAAAGTCTTACCCAAAATTTGGCTAAAAGCAGAAAATCCAGCCTATGCGCATATTATCCCTTCAGATAGCGAATCTATCGTTGTTCAGGGTGTTGTGACCTTTAATTTAAAGCAATTTTATAAGCGCTCATCACACACCTAAACACAAGAATTCACAATGAAAGCTGCAAATAAAATATTTGCGTTAGTTGACCTTAACAACTGCTACGTCAGTTGTGAGCGTGTCTTTAACCCAAAGCTCAATAATGTCCCTGTCGTCGTGCTGTCCAATAACGATGGCTGTGTTGTATCTCGAAGTCAGGAAGCCAAAGACCTCGGGATTAAAATGGCTGTGCCGGTCTATCAAATTCAGGATTTAATCCAACAGCATCATGTTCAGGTGTTGTCGAGTAACTATGCTCTCTACACCGAAATGTCTAATCGATTTATGAATATTTTAGGCATGTATGTCGGCCCCGAAGACCGTGAAGTTTACTCGATCGATGAGTGTTTTTTAGATTTCACTGCCTATCAAGAACTGTTTGATTTGAGCCTATATGCCAAAGAAATACGAGATACGATCCTAAAATGGCTAGGTTTAACCTGCTGTGTCGGGATTGGTCGCTCTAAAACGGAAGCCAAAATGGCCAACCATTTTGCCAAAAAAAATGCTTATTTGAACGGTGTGTGCAATTTAGTTGAAATGGACCCTTGTTCCTCAGAACAACTCCTTGCGCAGACACCAGTCAATGAAGTTTGGGGCGTCGGTCGGAATCATACAAAAGCCCTGAATCAGCTTGGCATTCATTATGTTTTAGATCTGATCAATGCACAGCCTAAAGATATTCGAAAAAAATTTAGTGTGGTGATGGAAAAAACCGTCTTGGAACTGCAAGGTCTATCTTGTCTGTCTATTGAAGAAGAAGCACCGAGCAAACAGCAAATTATCAGTAGTCGTTCCTATGGTCAGCCAGTCTACGAACTGGAAGATATTAAGGCCTCTATTCGTGTATATATCGCGCGAGCCGTCACACGTTTAAGAGCAGATCATTCTCTATGTCGTATGGTGGGAGTGTTTATTCAAACGAGTCGCTTTAATTCTACTGAAAAATACGCACCTTATCTGGCCATTACACTGAATGAGCATACCGATGACTTAATTAGTATCACCCAAGCAGCAACGCGTGCCGCCGAAAAAATCTTTAAAGCGGGATTTAAATATAAAAAAGCCGGTGTGGTGTTATTAGAAATCATTCCAAAACAAAACTTTACCCCAGATTTGTTTTGCGATATGGCGTTAAGACAAAGCCGTTTGAAACTGTCCGACACCATCGACGATATTCAAAAAAAATTTGGGCATCATTTTGTCTCGATCGGCTTAGCGCAGGACGATGCTGCAACATGGCGGATGAAAAAAAATCTGTGTTCCCCCGCTTACCTGAGTAATTGGAACGAACTGCTCCGTGTGAAATAAAACGTTTGATTGAAACGCTATGTTGTAGCGCTGCTGATTCCTTCTATTGTTTTAACCGAAATGATCATTTGCAATTGCTGAATATTTATTTAGTATTTAAATGAATATTCATTTTTATATTCTCCTATTTTAAATTATGTCTGATGTTCAATTAACGCTGAGCGAATACCTATCTGCGGTCAAAGAAGTCATTCAGTTGGCTTTTGATGATGCCGTGTGGGTCAAAGCCGAGATTCGAAATTTAAACATCAAAGGTGGACATTACTATCTAGAATTGGCTGAAAAAGAACAAGAAAGTGATAGAGTCATTGCCAGTTGTAAGGCCACAATTTGGAAATTTACTGCAAATAAAGTTGTCGGAAAATTTGAACGTGAAAGCGGCATTGAGCTCAGTCGTGACTTAAATGTCTTGGTTAAAGTGCGTGCCAAGTTTGACCCGCAGTACGGCTTTTCAGTCAATATCGAAGAAATTGATTCGAGTTTTACTTTGGGTGATCTGGCTCGACGCTATCAACAAATTTTAGAAAAACTCACCAGCGAAGGTCTGATTCATAAAAATCGAAACTTGCCTGCGCCATTTGATATTCAGCATGTCTTGGTTATTGCGCCTGAAAATGCGGCTGGCTTAGGTGACTTTAAAAAAGATGCAGATGCACTACAACATGCTGGCGTGTGTGAATTTGTCTATCATGCTGCAACCTTTCAAGGAAATACCGCAGCACAAAGTATCCGAGATGCTTTAGCACTGGGTTTAAGACAATGGGCCAATGACTTTCAAACTGCGCCAGATTTGATCGTGATTATTCGTGGTGGCGGTGCTGTTAACGATCTTGCTTATCTGAATGATTATGATTTGGCTGTACTTCTATCTAAGCGTAGCGTGCCAATTTGGGTCGGTATCGGCCATGAAAAAGACCGTACAATCTTAGATGAAATTGCACATCGTTCTTTCGACACCCCGAGTAAAGTGATCGGGGGGATTCGTAATCATATTGTTGAGCGAACTCAGGAAGTTTTAGAGGCATTACAAAGCATTCAACTACGCTCACAACATCAAATTGCTCTGTATCAAAGTCAAAATGATCAGTTACTACAAGTCATAAAGACCTTGGCTCAGAGTCAAATCAATGACTCAACTCGGCTCTTACAGCAATACCAAGATAATACTGCTTATTTTGCTCAGTTACAACTTAAAACAGCTGCACAGAATATTGAAATACTCATGCGTGAGACTTTGCTGCAAAACCCTGCACATGTGCTCTCCAAAGGTTATGCCATCGTCCGACAGCAAGGTCACGCCATTCGTGCAACGAAAAATCTTCAGCCTTCAACGCATTCACCGATTGAAATTGAAATGCAAGACGGTGTCATCACGGCTGACATTCAACATATACAGGTAAAAAATCATGACGACTGATACACTAAGTTTTAAAGAAGGCTATGAAGTTTTAAAACGTAATGCTGAATTACTCGAATCTCAGCAAGAACCCGACATTGATAATCTTATGAAAATCGTTGAAGAGTCGATGCAAGCCTATAAAGCCTGTAAGACCCGTGTTGAAGCAGTACAACAAGCTTTGAATGATACGTTTAAAGATTGATTTCTCAATTCATTATTTGCATAAAAAAACGCAGCCTAAGCTGCGTTTTTTTATATTCAAATTTTGACTTCTCTTAGAAGCGCCAGTTATAGAATAAGTCAATTGCACGCTCTAAAGACTGACTCGCTTCCAAGTACAAACGTTGATTCATTTGATAACGCAAGGTCAGTTTATTCACTGGTGTAAATACCCCGACACCATAACGAATGAATAAGTCAGGTGTGATATAACCCGTCACAGAAACCTGAGTATCATCTCCTGTTCCTTGAGCATCTAATGCCAAACCACTCAGACCAAATGTACGACCAATTTGATTGGTCAATGCACGTGTACCACCCAAGCCCATACTAATACCGGCTGCAGCAATCGTGTTGTTCACATCAGAACGGAAACCTTCCGCCTGACTTAAACCTGAACTTCCTTCATTGATACGACCTGTAATTAAGGCATTTAAGGCTTCTTGTTCAGATAGACCTGCATCGTTATACACCTGAATTGCAGGGCTTGATGCTGTACCTGTCACACGAACACCAACAGTACTACCTTGCACGGCTTTATTGGCATCAATATCTAAAGTAGGGTTCGCCAATGGTCCATTAAAACGGGCAATCGCACGGTTCAAGTCCAGACTTTGACCATAAGCTTCGATTTTCACACGCTGAGAAACACCGATTGCACCATTGGCACGCATTGCTGTTTCTAAACCACGTTGTGTCAAATTCAAACGACCAATCAACGGAATTCGGCTATCAAAACCTTGGAAAATCACTTGATTACCAATATTTACCTGTACGTCAGCGCGAATATCCCAAGGACGTGCTGATTTTAAGATTTCAAGTTGATTATCACCTTCATGTACCACACGTACATCTGAAGATACCCCAACCACTGTTGCAGACGATTCTGGCATCGAAATCAATGCGCGCGGCACATCAATTTTACCTTTTAAGGTTAATTTCTTACTGAAAGGCAGCACATCTAAAGATAAATCAGGCGTTACAACAGCGGTGATCAATGGCGCTTGACGGACCAACATTTCATTACCCGTTAAATTCAACTGGATACGTGGATCATTTTTCCAGTCAATATTTCCGGTTAATTTGCCCACACCACGACCACTGTTAAATGCACCATCAATCGTAGCGTGGTTTTGACGCACAGCAGAATACAACTGAATATTGGTCAAGTTCACAGGCAATGAAATCATGCTAATCGAGCCATTTTTCACTCGAATCTCACCATCCATTAAAGGCTGAGACAATGTTCCGCTAATTTTTGCCGCATAAGACAACGTACCGCCCATTGAACGGACATCTTGTATAAATGGTTTTAAGATTTTCAATTGAACTTGGTTAAAGGCCACTTCACCACGGATCGGTTTGTTGGTTTTATACGGGTCAATAATAATATTGGCATAACCTGTACCAATATCAGGAGCTTTGGTATCGAGTCGAATTTGTAGCCCTTCAGCGACACTTTTCGCAATCAAACCTACTTCATCATATTTTAAAGTGGATGCTAAATACTGTGGGTCTTCCGCTGCTAAACCGAGTAAACCGTCACGAGTCACTAATCGTGCATCAATTTTAGGTTTTGCACCTTTCGCCCAAGACGCTTTCGCATAACCATTCACTTTACCCGTAATCGCCAGGCCTTCAGGCATAAATGCTGCAAAATCATTTAAGTCTAGGTTCTTTGTCACAAAAGATACATTACCGCGGTTTTTATTCACACGAATCGGCTGATCAAAACATAATTCACTTTGCTGGCTCATCCAACAATGTGCGCCAACAAATAAGTCAGACTGTGCAGTGTTGTAAATAATCGATGCATTTTGACGCTGTACGAGACGTGTACGCAAGGAGTCAAAATCGCCTTTTTGAATCTGACCGAGCCAATTATTTTGTGCGTTGAAACCACCAGCTAACTGCACATAAAATTTTGATAATTTATTTTCAGCACTGACTTTTAATAAATGCGCATTACGTGTACCGGCCAGTGAAATTTGACCTTTCACAATCTCACGGTTGTTACTGCGTAAATTATCCATCGTTGCCGTTAATAAACTTGGTGAAGTCGCAGAAGTTGGCAACTCGCCTTGCACCCGTATTTTTTTCACACTGAATAAATTATTAAATGCAAAATCATCTATTGCGATATTGGCAGATGCTTGCAGTCGTGGCTGTGCTTGAACATTTAAGTAGCCATAAGCACGTCCACGTAGGCCTGCATAAACTTCATATAACGCTGGTGCATTAATTTTCAATTGTAAATTTTGTGCATTACCAGTGGCTTGAATTTGGTTATTGGCATAAGCCAACAGTAAATTATTCGCTTCAAACTGTTTTGGCATAAAGCCAGATTGATTTGAATTAATCACCATCGCCAAGTTACCTTGACCACGGACAGGTTTGTTATTGATCATACCTGCCAAATTCAGACGTTCAATTTGAATACGTTTTAGTGCATCTGACCACACACCACTGGTTTTTAAATTTCCAGATAATTCACCCCGTACATTTGAGGCAAAATAATGCGGCTTAAAATGCACCAGTGATGCATTGATATCCCAACCAATGGCTTTTTGCAGTAAAACCTGTCCATTGGCTGAAATCTTACCTGCCACGCCATCATGACGCAGTTCGGCTATTTTAATTAATTCAGGTGTGCCAGATACTTTGAAAATCAAACTGCCTTTACTTGCGGCAACTTGGCTTGCATTGAGGCCACCATCATAATTCACAGCAAAAGCTTTAAAGCCTCCACCTTGTTTCTCATCATGGAAAGTCAGCGCAGCAGTAGATTTACCTGTTAAATGAACCGTTTCATTTTGCTGTGCTAGTCGGCCTAACAAATCAATATTATTCAGCTGAATAATCTGTTGATTTGGTTTTGCATAACCATTGGCTTTTAATGACCCTGTAATTTGGTCGACAGGCGCAGCAGCCACGATGGTTTGCGGATTGAACTGCTGTGCTTGTACATTGGCTTGCCATTTCAGCATGCGTTTTTCATCAGGCAATTCTACAACTGCGTTACCTTTGAGCTGACCTTTGTCGGCCACATAACTAAAGGCAGGGACATTGAGATTGTTATTTTTCAGATTCAGTTTGGCTTGATATTGTCCAGCAGGCAGAGCACCTTTTTCATGTCGTGACACTGTGGTCGCCACGTTGATGTTCTGCTGACCTTCTGTAAGCGCCAATTGCACATTGCCCGAATCACTACTCAACCATCCAACATATGGCACTGCACGGTCTATATTTTTCCAAGACACATCCATCTGCATCGGCTGAGCTTTATTATTTTTGGCAGGTGCTTGATCGAGTTTTAAATTCCAAGTTTCATATTGATCAAAATCTACCAAAGCCGTGAGGTGCATGCCTTTTTCAAGGGTCCCTTTGGACGCAATATTACTGTTTAAACTCACAGGTAGAAAATCTTGAACCACCTGCGGGATCAACTTATGTTTTGGATTAATTTTATCTAAACGACCGCTTACATCCCAAGTGACCTGATCTTTCCAACTCACCACGCCACCCAAATTGACAGCGCCGCCCATTACTTGTCCATTTAGGTTAGTAATATCAAGTTGGTTGACCAAGTCCGTACTCATGAGCGCAGTATATTTCCCCTCAGGGATATTGGCACCGCTCAGGTCCGTGTCTAAATCTAAATTAAGACGCTGAATATCCCCTTTGAATTTTGCCAGACCATTTTTAGCAAAAAGCTTTTGCTCAGTCAGCAACGGTAAATGATAGTTTTTAAATTTGAGTGCACCAAACATTGGAACATGTGGACGCATCGGATGGACCACAGCCCAACCAGTTAAAAGATCTGGGGTATGTGTTGCCACACCGGCTTGAATTGTATCCAACGATCCTTTAGCCACCACTTGAATATCATGAATGTTCAAGCTTTCACGTAGTGAAGGTAAGTTGACAATCCCCACAGCATTTAGCGGATATTTACCTTCAAACTTCATATTCCCAGACGCTTGGCGCACAGATAAATAGCCCATATCCATACGGGTATCTTCAAATTTTAATTCCGTCCCAGACCAAAGCGCTTCATTTAATTCAATATCATAAAAATCCACACCTGAACTATGCGTTTTAATCAGCATATGATCTAGATCTGCATGATCGACACGAAGGACGAACGGCAGACGGATTTCACTAAATGCAAAAGGTTTATCGCTAGGTGGTGTCTTGGTAATAATTTGCAGATTTTTAACATCTGCCTTATTTAAGTGAATTTCTTTATTAATAATGGCACGCCAACCGAGTGTAATATCGGCACGGTCAATTTTTACATCGACAGGTTTTAGCGTAACGAGGACATTTCGTAGAATAATGCCCCGCCACAGGTTACCACCTTCATATTCATAGTGAATGATTTGCTGACGTTCCAGAACACGGTCAAGTAAAAACTTACTGCCTTTGTCTGTAGAGAACATGACTGCTAATGCAGCCACCAAAAAGATAAGCACGAACACGAAGGTCAAAATGACACTTCGAAGAATACGACGCTTCTTCGGCAGTTGCTCTACCGGCGTTTCGTTTTCTGGTTCTTGCTGTTCTTGTTCAGTCATAAAAAACACATCACCTAAAAATTATAATTGTGAACCAATAAAGAAATGTAAACGAATTGGTTTGCTGTCGTCAGAAAGTCCGGTAGCGACATCTAAACGAATTGGGCCAATTGGAGAAGCCCAACGTATCCCCACACCGGCGCTATATGCGGTCGGTGTATTGAAGTCTTTATCGTACGCATTACCAAAGTCACTAAAGACCGCAGCACGCCAGCCTTCTTTAAATTGGTAGTTATATTCTAATGAACCCGTTGCCAAGACTTGACCACCAATTTTATAGCCATTTTCTTCGGCAGCTAAACTCTTATAGTCAAAGCCGCGAATGGTTTGGTCACCACCGGTAAAGTAGCGTAAGTTATAAGGAACTTTATCAAAGTTCTCTGTCAGAATATAACCTAAATCACTGCGCCCCACGAACTGGTGATTATCATTTTCACCCAATGAATAAATAAAGCGCCAGCCCGCATTCAAGATCGCCATGTCAGCATCTGAAAGTAAGCTTTCACTTCCGACTTCAACTTTATAGGTTTGCTTGATCCCTTTACTCGGATTCACACGTTTATCAGAGTCGGTTCGAGAAATTTCATAGCCAAACATCAAAGACTGCTGTTCATTGTTGGTATTTACCAAGAACGCATCTGGAATGTCATCACTAGGACTTAGGCCGTCATCGGTAATACGGTCCAAACGGTAACGTAAACCAAAGGTATGCTGCCAACTACCACGTGGGTTTTTAATAATCCGGTCAACCCCAGCTACAGCAGATTCAATCGAAAGATTGACGCCTTGACCGACATCATCACGTTCTTCACGCTCATAACCACCAACCAAACTGACATAGTCATTTAATGGATGGTTATATGGGATGTTATAGCGACCATCAATCGATTGACGGATTTTGGATACTTCCATGTTGGCGTCAAAAGAATGACCACGTTTATTCACGATGGCACGGCGATACTGCCCACGAACACGTGTACCGGTGTCGGTACCAAAACCAGCACCAATTTCTGCACTATTCAACTTATCTGCATTTAGTGTAACGATCACAGGGACTTTTTTATCTTCACGTGCTTGCGCTTTTAAACGTTCTTGTTCTGCTTGTTTAGCATCTTGCGTATCTTGCAAACTGCGTAATTTAGAGGATTGCTCTGCATCATTCACCCCCGCAAATTGGTCTTCATCAACCACTTTTTGCGTGACTTCCTTATTCGACATCACTTCCGTTTTGTCTTTCACTACTTGTGAACTTTCAGACAACTGATTTTGATCGACCAAGGTCTGAATATCTGGTGGCAGTTCAAGCGGCTTTTCAATTGGGTCTGGTCGAATCGCATCAACTAAGGTGTAGTTAAAATAGCGAGAGTTGGTCAGGTTGTTAGCCAAACCATTCACACGCCAGAAAGTATAGTCAGCACCGTCTTTCCACATCACCAAACTTTCTAAAATATCGCGATCCAATGGAAACTCTGCATTCGGATCACTCATTCGAAATTCGACTTCGCCAAGCTTATAACGCTCACCCGTTTCAAATCGCAAATTGATATCGGCTGTATTTTGTGGTTGAGCCACTCTTACATCGTGCAAACGCCAGTACGAGTCGAAATAACCGTTATTGGTCGCTGCATCATTAATTCGGCCTTTCGTCGTTTCGTATTCACCATGATTAAGAATGTCACCTTCTTCCTGATCTGGTAAAACACCAATCACCTGAAACTGAGCTTGATTTGCTCCAGCCCCTGAAAATTCAATATTTTGCTTTTGAATTTGCACAGGCGTATTTGGTGTAACCAATACACGAACTTTACTATCAGACACTTTTTCAAATTTGAATTCTGACTGATAAAAACCTACAGCTTGTGCAGCCTGATTGGACAAGCTGCGTAATTGAGGCAAAGCCGATGGAAAATCGCTAAAAGACTCTTGAGTAAAACTTGAAAGCTTGCCTTTAATATTGGCTTTGAGATCTTCCAGCGCCGCACCGTAAGCCTTACTCGAAGTCTGACTGGTATTATGTGCTGAGGTAATTTCAACATCCGCACTAATTCGTGGCACTTTTACCGTATTCATCTGACGTGGCGGACGCACTTTATATAATAAGCGCTTGAAAATACCCGGCTCTGCATCATCTTCCACAGTTGGATTATTCAGCTCTTGCAGCGTACTGGCATTTTCATTTTGTGTTGCAATAATTTCATTATCAGAGCGAATTTCACCCATGAGCTGATCAATATTGACTGGCGCTTGGTTAATTTCCGTTAACTCTTTTTGGGTAATATCTGCAACAGCAACTTCTGTTTGCTGTGTCGCACGGTACTCCTGCGCCTGACGTTTGGCTTCTTCAGCAACTTGGAAGATTTCATTCGCCATGTTTTGATCAACAGGTGTCACAGGTAAGTTTTCTAAATCTTCGAACTCAATGGGTTTAAATTCTTGTAGTTGTGTTCCTGCTTGCTGCTGTTCTTGCAGCATTTTCATGCTATCAACAGATTCTTCCGGCTCATTTATATTTTCAATTTTTTCAACTGCTTCAGGTGTCGACAGCCCTTGCTTTACAGCCTCATTCTTGATTTCAGTAACAATCTCTGCTTTTGTATCTGCAGATGTTGGAACAGTTTCCGCGGGAGTTTGGGCGAAACTATGCTGAGCACACAAGGTCAAAAAGATGCTCATATATAGGCTTTTATTGCTATGATGCTGTCGTATGCAGTGAGCCATACTGTGATGAAGCATTGTTTTTTTAAACTTGATTTTTGCAGGCATAGCAAACTCTAACAAATTTCATTATGTAATGGACTTAGTCAATCAGATGTAGAGCTAAAGATCTTATATCTATTGGTTTTTCGCCATCTCCAAACTCAAAAACATATTACATGATTTTTTTAGAGATTTTACCAATCACTCACATTTCTTAATAAAACTTAATGTAGCAAGACGCTTATGAATAACAACGAACATCTGCTAGGTACACGCCGTTTCCTGCCTATGTTTTTGACCCAATTTTTTGGGGCCCTCAATGACAATGTCTACAAACAGGCTTTATTGTTGGTCATCACCTATGGATTAATCCAACAACAGGCATTACCCATCAGCACGCTAAACAATCTAGCTGCATTATTGTTTATTTTACCCTACTTTATTTTTTCAGCGACAGCGGGACAGATCGCAGATAGGTTTGAACGTTCACAACTTGTCCGTGGCATCAAAATTTTAGAAATTATCATCATGATCATCGGCAGTATTGGCTTTCTGACCGGTCATTTATGGTTATTGTTGCTGGCTTTATTTTTGATGGGGACCCATTCGACATTTTTTGGTCCAATCAAATATGCAATTTTGCCTGAAATTTTAAAGCCCAATGAGCTGATGTCAGGCAATGCGCTCTTCCAATCGGCAACGTCCATGGCGATTTTATTCGGGATGATCTTGGGTGGTGCTGTGATTGCTTCATCACAAGGCAATTTAATGTGGATCAGCCTGACAGTGATGACCATCGCAATTTTAGGTTATATCACCAGTCGTTTTATTCTTAAGCAAAATGTCACTACACCAGATTTAAAAATCGATTGGAACTTTTTCCGAACTAGTTACCAAACGATGAAATATGCCAAAAGTTTGCCGCTAATTTTTACTATTTTATTGGGGAACTCGTGGTATTGGTTTTATGGTGCAACCTACCTCACCCAAATCCCACAAATGACTCAGCAAAATCTACATGCCTCTGAAAATGTCGTTAGCTTGCTATTGACCTTTTTCTCTGTCGGTGTGGGCGTAGGTTCATTGCTTTGTCGTAAATTGGGCGGCACTCAAGTCAATATTAAGATGGTTCCCATCGGTGCTGTCGGTTTAACGGTATTTGCACTTTATTTAGCATTTAGTTTAACGCTTGTCCCGACTCAAACTGGCCCACTTATTACCCTTTCAGAAGTTTTTCATCAAGGTTGGGGCTATTACCATGTCATGATTGCCGTGACTTTATTGGGTATTAGTGGTGGTTTTTACATCGTTCCGCTCTATGCAATGATGCAAGCTTATTCTCCACGCTCACATCGTGCGCGAGTCGTTGCCGCAAACAACATTTTAAATGCGGTATTTATGGTATCTTCTGCTATATTTTCAATTATCATTCTGAGTGTTTTAAAGATTGATATTAAAATACTTTTTTGTATAACCGCAGTGCTCAGTGCAATCTTTTGTATTTGGCTGCTATTACGCATCAAACCTTTGCTTAAAACTACGCAAGTCTCTTTGGAGGATTAATCCATGCGTCAATTCACAGGTATCGACAAACTTATTCATTCTTTTGATCAAGCCTTACGTAGTTTAGTTCCCGGAGCAACAGCTGCACATCGTGAAAATCCGTCTGTTGCTGAAAAAACCCAACTTGCAGTCAGCGAAGCACGCCATGTGGCAGGTCTAATGCGGGTCAACCATAGTGGTGAAGTTTGTGCACAAGCGCTCTATCATGGCCAAGCACTCACCGCTAAACTGCCAAATGTCCGCCGTGAAATGGAACACGCTGCGATTGAAGAACAAGATCATCTGGCTTGGTGTGAAGACCGCTTAAAAGAATTAGACAGCCATACCAGTCTGCTCAACCCTGTTTGGTACGGCCTTTCTTTTGGGATGGGTGCATTGGCAGGTATTGCCGGTGATAAATACAGCCTAGGTTTTGTCGCTGAAACTGAGCGTCAAGTGAGCCTGCATTTAGAAGATCACATCCGCCAACTTCCTGAACAAGACGAACGTTCACGTAAAATCTTAGTGCAAATGAATGAAGATGAGCTGCATCACCGTGATACAGCACTCAATGCAGGTGGTGTAGACCTTCCTGTTCCAGTTCGTATTGCCATGACTGGTATTTCTAAGCTGATGACCAAAACCAGTTATTACATTTAATGATTTTCTAATGATTGTCGCTAAGTTTTATAAATAGTGAACAAAAAGCCTGCAATGATGCAGGCTTTTTCATAAGTAATGTTTTGACTCTAATACAATAATTCCTTCGCCATCAAAACAGTTTATAGGCTGCCATCGACTTGGTGTAAACCAATCAAAATTCAAACTATAAAGTTGCTCAGTGGACGGATAATCTGATCCACCTAATTCAAGCAGCCATCCTGCCGGACAAATTTCCTTTTGGTTATTCATCATAACGGTTTGATCATGTGCCAACTCAAGCAATAAATGCCGATGCAGCTCAAATGCAATAACATCAAATCCAGCTATTTGAATAGGCTGTGGAAAACGAGCCGATGTCAAACCTTGACGAATATCAGTCATCTGTTCCAGAGTATAGTCGATTTCAAATGATCGGTTAATCCACGTGCCTTCAGGCAGTACAACCTCTCCAAAGTTTAAGGGTTCCTGCAACTGTATATGAATTTTCTTTTGATGCTGCCACTCTGCATAGTCAGAACTAAGATCTGAAATCACGAACAATCCAAGCGTTACTGCAACAAATAAAGGGAAAAACAATACGCCAGATAAACCAATTTTAAGTGCAGCATTTACTTTATATGGTCGATTTTTTTGCTTTTTATACCAATTATTCCAACTCAACCAAATCGCAATGACGATAAATAGCACCAAAATCGCAAAGCAAATAATAAGGAAACCTCCCGCACCCGCACCATAACCTAAGCCCATATTGCTCTCACTAAATATCCCTTTAAATCTTTTAATTATGTTTTGACGACTTTATCAGATCAACCACTTGCACTTTATCAATGTTGATGATGCTTACGCCACCACTTCAACACCGTATAGAGCACACGGAAGAATACGATACATAATATAACGGCAATAACGATGTAAATATCTTGATGATAAGGCAGCATTTTCGCCCAAAATAGATGTAAATAATGACTGATTTGGAAGCCAATCGTTGCGACCAACATCGCCCAAATAAAACAGGCAACCAGATTAATCAGCACATATTTCCAAACAGGATAAGCACGCACACCGACTGCAATAAGTAAAATAGTTCTAAAACCCCAAGCAAAGCGCATAAATAAAATGGTCAAAATAGGATAACGTTCAATAAACTGGCTCGCACGATCGAATTTTTGTGCAAATTCTGCATTCGACTGGATAAGTTTTTGCCCATAGCGAGCGCCCATTTGATAATAAAACTGATCGCCAATAAAACTGCCCAACATCGCCACTGCAATCAACATTGGAAAATGAAGTATGTGTTGATGGACGGCATAGGCGCCAATCATCAGCACTGTTTCTCCTTCAAACAATGTGCCAATAAAAATCGCAATATAGCCATAGTGCTGAATCAGATCCGTCCAGTTCATATCATTATTTTGAAGCTAAAAAGATAATGTAATCCTGCGACAGCCTATACGCTAGCGCATACCATGACAGGATTTGAATATTTTTGTTATTGTTTATCTAGCATAGTTAGGTCAGTTTGAAATATCACTCATGTGCGTTAAAAACATTCCGTTTCATTCACTCAATCCACTAAAACTTTTTGACAACTCACCATAGGAAATTGATGTGCTGGATGTTCAAACATCTTATTTTTCCATATATCGAACATTGGAATTTTAACATCGAGTGCTAAAGGCAGTTTTTTCGGATTAAATTGCATATGGGCTAAGCTTTCGCCCCACGCGATCAGATCCAGATCCAAAGCGATATTATGAGACGGACGAACACGACCTGAGTCTGCTTCCATTTTTTTCAGTAAGGTGCTGATTTCATCTACAGATAAACTGCTTTTCACCAAACAAGCTGCATTCCAATAATCCGCCCCAATGCCATCACGACAAGGAATCACATAAATTTTGGAAAATTCAACATGACCCAAAGCCTGAATTTGACGTAAAGCCTGTTGAAAATGCGGTTTAGGATTGAAATTACTCGCCAGAGCTAGGGCGAAAATCGTTTCGGTGGCGTTCAAGACGAATTCCTACAGAATTGGCTTGCGCGATAATGGCAGGCTTCCGGATGCTAATCATAATAGATTCAATGCTGTCATAGGTAGCAAAAAGTGCATCAATCACCAGTTTTGCTGCATGTTCGATCAATTTAGGTTGAGCAGTTTGAATGACTTTGGCTGATATTTCGCAAATTTCAGCATAATTCAAGGTATCTTCAAGCTCATCTGACTGAGCCGCCTGCGCTAAACTGGTTTGAATATTGAGGTCGAGCATCAAAGGCTGAATAATCTGACGCTCCCAATTGAAACAGCCGACGACAGTCTCAACTTTCAAACCTTCAATGATAATTGCGTCCATTCTTACACTCAAAATAAAATCTTAAACATCGATAAAATCCTCCTGTTTAAGCAAGAGGATTTTATTTATATCTTGCGGCTAAATTATTGCTTCAACAATAAATTAGGGTCCATAGTCTGCACCATTTGAATACGCTGGTCTGCATAAATATCGGTATATGGCGCAAGGATGCGCATAAAGCGATCGAAGTACAACATTTGTTTGAATAATAAAGCGAAGTCACGTGGGAAGCGAATACCATGACGCTCTCCGACTTGTACCATATCCATCATGATGTCATTCAAATCGGCAGGATTCGAGGTTAATAACTCTTGCGGATCGGCCAAAAGCACACCGCTAAATAAGCGCTCTAAGTCGGCAGCTAAGACTTGTGTGTCAATTTTGACAGCCGTCATGCCCATTTTCAGCATATTTTCAGCCATCAAGTTGTATTCAGTTTTTTGTAGGGCATCCATAAACGCAATACATGCTGTCCACACTTCAGGTTTCAACTGGCCCACGATACCAAAATCGATGAAGCCAACTCGACCATCTTCAAGCAGCATCAGGTTGCCTGCATGTAAGTCTGCATGGAAACTATTACATAACATCAAGCTGCCAAACCATGTATTCATCGCTGTCACCAAAACTTGCGATGGATCTTTAGCGACTTTTTTAACCACATCAAAATCAGTCAATGGTACGCCGTATAAACGCTCCATCGTTAAGACACGACGTGTTGAATATTGGTGATAAACTTTTGGTGCAGTCGCGGCTTTGTTTTGAGTTACATTCAGATAGTTCACAAAGTCATCAAGATTTTGAGCTTCTTCAATAAAGTCCACCTCACGTACCATGCGAACTTTAATTTCTTCAACAATATCTGCAAGTGAAGCAAATTTGACTTTAGGTACAGCTTTTTCAACCAGTTTGGTTGCCCAATGTAAAACGTTTAAATCTGTATAGAGAATCGTCTCGACACCCGGCTTTTGCACCTTGATAACAACATTTTCACCACTGACCAATTTAGCAGCGTGTACCTGTGCTATCGATGCAGAAGCTAAAGGCTTTTCATCAATTGAAGCAAATATTTCATCTAAATTACGACCAGCAAATTCTGAAGCCAATACCTGCTGCACATAACTAAACGGCAATGACGGTGTCTGATCTAAACAGCCTTGGAACTCTTCGACATATTCACGCGGAAATAAAGAAGGTGTACTGGCAATAAATTGACCCAATTTAATATAGGTTGAACCCAGTGATTCAAAAGTTTCACGCATTAATTTTGCGTTACTTGGTTTTTCAGTTGCATATTTAAAGCCGGCTTTTGCAGCAACGACTGCGGTCTCACCCATTCGGGCAACCGAGCGAATTCCATCTAACCAGATATTGTTTTTCATAATGTCTTAGAAAAAAATAATTAACGTGAGTGTAGCAAAAAAATAAGGGCTTGCTGCTTTATCTTGCCTGACAGATTGGACAATCTGGATCTTTTTCAAAAGCGAGAATTTTTTGTTTCATTGACCGACCATCCCACAACAAAAGCTTTTGTTTCAGTGCTGTCGTCCCCAAACCCAAATAGAGCAAGGCATGATGTGCTTGCAAACTTGCCATAACATTTGGTGTAGTTGCAAGTACACCCGAGTCTGCACAGCGTAAACTTTCACTGGTATGATGTTCTTTTGGAAATAAACATTCATAACAGGCAGCATCGGCTTCAACCATAAATAACTGCCCTTGAAAGCCAATTGCAGAAGCACTAATCAACGCCACATTATTTTCTACGCAGCTTGCATTGACCAAATAACGCGTGCTGAAATTATCACAACCATCGAGAACCAAATCTTGCTGTGAAATCAATGTCTTTGCGTTGCTTTCATCTAATTTTGTGGTATAGCTTTGCACTCGGATATGCGGGTTAATCGCTTGTAAGCGTTTAGACAAAATTTCTGATTTATAAAAACCCACATCGTCTTTGGTATACGCGATTTGTCGTTGCAAATTACTGATTTCAATTCGATCTGCATCGATTAAAGTAATTTGTCCGACGCCTGCACGTGCCAATAATTCGGCTGTGGTACACCCAATTCCACCACACCCTACGATGAGTACATTGGCAAGTTTTAGCTTCTCTTGTGCATCGATGTCCCATCCATCAAGCAATATTTGACGGCTGTATAAATGCATTTCATCATCACTTAATTCAAATTCAGAAGTTGATTCATTCGATTTAAACGTAGACAAAGTATTTCCTTATTAAAATTCGTCAAGCATAAAAAATGGGCGAGTTTATACCGCACACAAAAGATTAAAACACCGATATCCATCAAATGTTGTTCGAGTACAAACCCGAAACAGTGTAAAAACACCCTGCTATTTGAGCAAGACAATATACAGCTTAAAGTTAAAATAAATGCTCTGTAGACATGGTATTTTTCTTAGTTAGCGTATCTTCAATTACACTATTTAAAATACAGTATCTCAGACACCTTAGTATGTAGAAACATCATAGAGGTATAGCGTATACATGTTTTAAAAATAATAAATAGACTTCTTTCATAATTCATTTTTTGCTCAGCTCTAAATTATAGATTCCCGCAATTAAATTAAATCTTAAGCCCAGTCTTTTTCCTCGATTACGATATCGCTCGGCAAGGATTTTGAAAGTTTTAA